>JABFSD010000383.1 GCA_013140935.1 Acidobacteriota bacterium | reverse complement strand
ATTCAACATGGTCTCAAGCTATTTCGGCGACGTGGTCTGGCGGGCGGTCACCACTTCGCACATTCGTGAAAGTTTGGAAACTGCACTTGATTTGAAAACGGCTCGTGAGGTTTGGCTGAGTTTGAGTCCGAGCTTTTACGCTGACCGCGTGTTGCCCACGGTGAAGCGGCGCGCGATGTTCGTCTCGGCGCGTTACGACTTGTCGTTTCTGCCCGACCTGACAGATATTTTTATCGCAGACAGTCGCCGTCATGGCGTACCGCACGAAACCGCGTATCTGCGCTGCGGCCATTACACGATTGGCCGCACGCCGTTTAAGTATCTCGACGCTTTTCATATTTTGAATTTCTTTAGGCGCGCGTGGCGCTGAAACATTTGATGCTTCGCAACTGGCTAAAAACGATTTGCTTGCTGCTGTGTGCTGCGCCTTGTTTTGCGCAAAACGCACAACCGACTAACGACGTGCAATGGTGGCCTGACATGCAACTGACCTGGCGCATCAAGCCCAATTTCGGAGTGGTACTCTTCGGTACGATACGACGCGGACAACACAATGACGCCGCCATCACCAAACAGCGCGGCCTCGGTTTTAACTGGACGGCGCATCGCAACTTCACCGTGGCATCGCAATATCGCAAGGTCATCAACACCTTCACGCCGGAACGTCGAACCGAAGAAGACCGGCTGCATTTCGATTTCACGCCACGTGCTAACTTGGGGAAAGGCTTCGTCGTCACTGATCGTAATCGCATTGAGTTTCGCAACCTCAACGGCGTTTTCGCCACGCGCTATCGCAATCGTTCACAAATCGAACGTCCGTTGCATGTCACACTCGACGGACACGAACACACTCTGACGCCTTACTTTTCCGTCGAAGTGTTTTACGACAGCCGCACACAAGCCTGGTCGCGCAAACAGATTTACACCGGTGCGCGGCTGCCTGTAATCGAACACGTAACGTTCAACGGTTTTTATATGAAACAGTGGGACGCCGTTGCGCGCCCCGGTTATTTGCACGTCATCGGAACGTTTTTAGTCTTCGATTTTTAAGCGGGAGTTTTTTAGTGGCAAGCGGTTGACAGACCGCAACGGCTGGTTTATTTTCCGGCTTCGTTCCTGGAGCTTTCCAATGCTCCTCAGTAGCTCAATGGCAGAGCACTCGGCTGTTAACCGAGGGGTTGTAGGTTCGACTCCTACCTGAGGAGCCAAATTTTTTAGCTGAGAAAAAGAGCCGCGCAAGCGGCTCTTTTCGTTTCATTCACCACGCTTCACTGTCAAGTTCTCGCTGAGAAAGACAACCTCGACTTAAACCGAAACGCAATTGGCAACCCAAAAGGTTTTCGGTGTATGATGCGCGCCGCTCGACTTGGCATGCCGGTCGCTCACAGTGCTTTGACAGCGCGACGCAGCGTAAGGAAGAAGCTCTCTTTGCAATTTATCGCAAGCATCCGCAAGCATCATTTGACCCGGTTCCCTGTCACACATTCTTTTTTTCGGAGGCACAGCCCTGCTCGCAAAGGGCGCGGCTCTCACAGTCTTGAGCGGAGGCGATGACGCTTATGATTACCTGTAAACAATGCAGCACGGAAAATCTGGATGGCTCGGAATACTGCGATGAATGCGGAGCTAAACTCAAAGGAATGGCTGCCGTGCGCGTAGTGCCGGCGGCACCGGCAGTGCCGCCACCGCCGCAATTCGTCTCGCCGCCGCAATTCAATTCACCCAGCTTGGCCCCGAAACCCGCTACGCCGTTTACGCCCCCTGCACAGGCGGCTCCGGTGGCGGCGAACATTACGAGCGTTGCCAGCCATTCCACTAGCAATCTGGTTGGCAATGCGCGCGCTACGCGCGTTGAAGCGGGTTCCGCCAATGGTTTGCTAGTTCACGCGCGGTTGGTCATTCAACGCGGCGGACAAATCGGTAAGGAATTTTCGCTGACTGAAAACGATTCGTTGATCGGTCGCTGGGATGCCGACGGCGGCATCTTCCCCGACATTGATTTGGATCAGGACGACCCCGAAGCCAAAGTGTCGCGCCGTCACGCCCGCATTCATTGGCAGAATAATCAATATGCTATTGAAGATTTGGGCAGCACCAACGGCACCTTCGTCAATCGCGGGCCGCGCCTATTGCCCGGCAATAAACAGGCTTTGAAAAACGGTGATGAGATCATCGTGGGCAAGACTTTTTTGAAATTCGTGACACAGAGCTAAGTGAAGACTTGCAGCTCTGGCTTATATTGTTATGCCATATTGTCCCGAATGTGGCGTACTCACCACCAGCGGCGATGCTTTTTGCGGTAACTGCGGCGTGCTACAGGAAGGCGGCTTTCCGGCTGCTCCTGAAACGCCCGCTGCGCCGCCCGCGCCCCAGGCAGGTGGGCAAACGTCCGTATTACCTATGAACGCTTCCGGCAACAACGCAGGCATTCAGCTTCCTCCTGGCACGCTGCTGGCGGAACGATACAAGATCGTTCGGCGCATCGGCGGCGGCGGTATGGGTTCGGTCTATCTAGCCGAAGACCAGAACCTCGCCAACCGTAAAGTCGCGGTCAAAGAAATGATCGAGATGTTCGCCGATGAAAACGCCCGCACCAAGGCCATAGACGATTTCAAACGCGAAGCCGAATTGCTGGCCCAACTCGATCATCCTTCGATTCCGACGATCTATCAGTATTTCTTCGACACCGCGCACGGACGCTATTACCTGGTGATGAAATTCATTGACGGTGGCGACTTGGCGGCGCGACAACGCGCGTTGGGCGGCAAGGTAGACGAACTCACCGTTACCAAGTGGGGCATAGAAATTTGCGACGTACTTGATTACATACACTCGCAAAGCCCGCCGATCATTTACCGCGATTTAAAGCCTGCCAACCTGATGGTAGACGCGCGCACCAATCGCATTATGCTGGTTGATTTCGGCATCGCGCGGTTCGTCTCGCCGTCTTCCAAAGGCGTTACGGCGATTGGTACGATGGGTTATGCGCCGCCTGAACTTTTCGCGGGCAATGTCGAAGCGCGTTCCGACGTTTATTCATTGGGCGCGACGATGTTTCACCTGCTGACGGGCAATGATCCGCAAGACAATCCGCTACTGATTTTCGATTTCTCGAAAAACCCCAAACCGCGCCAGATCAATCCGCAGATTTCCGCCGAGTTGGAAGATTTGATTTGCCGCTCAGTCGAATACAAACCGGAGAATCGTTTTCTTTCGGCGAAAAACTTTGGCGAAAGCCTGATCGAACACGTCGCGCGCGTGCAGGGCAGCGGCGCGGCAGCCGCATTTCAGGCGCGCCAACCCGTAGCGGTTTCGATGCTGGCCTGTGTGAACTGCGGACGCGAGTTAACGCAGGACGATGTGTTTTGCGCGCATTGCGGTGCGCGCCAACGCACGACGGCGAAACTCGTCGTATTGGGTACGACGGAAATCGGCGCGCAATTCATGCTCAATCTCGAAGGCGAAAGCCTCATCGGGCGCATTGACCCCAATCGTGGCATACGCCCCGAAGTTGATTTATCGAAATATGATCCGGCGGCGCGCGTCTCGCGCCGTCACGCCAAAATCGTCGCGCGTGAAAGCCAGTTTTTTATCGAAGACCTGGGCAGCGCCAACGGCACGTTCGTCAACGGTTCTGGCAAATTGCCTAAAGGACAGTTGCACGCCCTGAGCAGCGGCGACGAAGTAAGGCTCGGAGAAACGCTGCTGCGTTTCATGGTTTCGTAAGCGGTTATCTTATATTCACTCCCAATTCACTAGTAGATTCTGAATGCCTCCAATCACTGAAGCGCCCCGCCCCCAGGCGACCCCAGGCAAGAAACAAGTCGTCCTGGCGAGCATCGGTTTGCGTTGCGGCGCTTTTTTGCTGGATTACATTTTGACGTTGCTCGTACTAGCGGTCACGGTCTTGCTGGCTTATTTCGTTAAGCGCCGTCTCGACTTGTCAGAGGGTGCCAACGTCGTCTTGCTGATCGGCTATCTCGCTACCGCCACCGTGTTGTTTTTGAATTTAATCTATTTCGCCGAACGCAACGGCCAATCGTTCGGCAAAAAGTTCATCGGCATTCGCATCGTGCGCGCTGACGGACGACGACCCGATTACCGTGATCTCGCGTTGCGTCATTTTGTAGGCTATCCGCTGGCGATTTTATGCGCTGGTATCGGCATGCTTTGGATGATTTGGGATCGCAAGCAGCAAGGCTGGCACGACAAACTTTCCGGTACGCTGGTCGTCAAAGAGTAACGTTTTCCTTTCGCACGCTCGGCTGCAGCCCCGAATTTATTGCAAGCCAACGCATTTCCCCGTAATCCGCATCATTGCACCGTCGCTTTTTTTATGGCCTGAGACAAGCAGGCACGTAACTTTGGTTGCGGCTGCCTAGTGCCTCGTGCAATTATGCGCGCGTTGTTGCACCGGTACGAAAAGCGACACTAATTCAACCAATACGACCAAACGAACCAGCGCGCGGAAGTTGCTTCCCCCTCACACACATCCAAGTGCGCGGATTCGTTGGCAGATTGACCCTTCGCACGACTTCAGAAAGTCGAGAAGCCTTTGCGTCTAATTGCTTCCCGGCCACCTTTGAGGATTCGAGCTATGACGGTTACTTATTGTGGGACATGCGGCACCGCCCACACTGCCGCAGCAAAATTTTGCCGCCATTGCGGCGCGGAATTCAGTACGCAACCTGTGATCACTGCGGCTGAAGTAATTGCGAGCCATGGTATGAGCAATGGCAATGGACACTTGCCCATCGCGGCTTTGGCCGAACCCGCACCTTTGCCGGAAACCGAAATCATTCCGCTGGCACCAGCGGTCAATGTCATCGAATTCAATCCATCTCTCGTCGAAGAAAACCAGCACGCTACCGACGCTTTGCGCCTTTTGCGCGAGGCCAAAATCATTGAGGCACGTCAAGAAGCAGACGCGCGCGAATACAAACAGGCTTACGAACAGCGGCTCTCACAACGGCTCGCACACGCACCTAAACCTGCGCCTAAGCCTGCTGAAGAAGCGCCGGAAGAGAAGTCCTCTATTCCGCTCATTACGCCCAAACGGATAAAAAATCCGCTCGTGCCGATTTTGCCGCAACAACAAATAGAGTCTTCGGTAGGATCATCGGTAGAACCATCGGCTAAAGTGACCGCAAACATTGCAGTAGTTATCCCCCCAGACATGGCAGCGGAAACCATGCCCGAAGAATCACCCGCCATTGAAATCGTGCGGCGCTACCATGGCGCGACGTTGAACCCGAAAAACGCGCTGCAAAAAGTTCGAGAACAAAATCGCTCGGCGCTGGCGGTGCGTGCAGCAGCAAGCATGTTAGGACTGACCTTATTAGTCGGCGGATTCTATGCTTATCGGCATCCGGTGTTTTCCGGTAACTTGATGGGTGGCGTGCGCAACCTGCTTTCGCCCGAAGAACAAAGCGCACAACTCGTACAAGCCAGTCGTTCCGATCTCGAAGCTGGTAAGGTAGAAGAAGCTACGCAAAAGCTGGAACGGGCTGTCGCACTCACGCCCAACGAACCGCTCTCGCACGAACAACTTGCGGAAGCATACGAACAGCGTGGGCGCACTGACGATGCGCTAACGACGCTCGACGGTTTGCTCAGGCTTGCGCCTGAACATCTGGATGCACGGTTAAAACTCGCCGCCTTGCAACAACGCAAGGGCAACGTGCACGAAGCACGGGCGCAATTCCAAAAGATCATTCAGCTCGATCAAACGAGTCCGCAAGCAGCACAGGCCCTTGAGGCAATTGAAACGATTGACGGTGCGTTGAATGCCGCCGCGCTTGCGCGCAACACCAATGATGTCACTCGCGCACGCCGCGATCTCAATATCAAACGCGTTGGCCCGACGTTACCCATCATCACCGCCACGCGCCCTGTCGTACCGCTCACGTGGCGTCCACCCATAGCGACGAATAGTGCCTCTGACTGGGCACCGCGCCGTACTCTCGAAGCGCCCGATCCGCGTACTGTCGCCACGATGCACAAAGAAACCGGCCTTCGTTATTCCAACATCCGTGAGTACAACGCCGCCCTGCGCGAGTTTCAGGAAGCGGCGCGTCTCACGCCCAACGACAAAGACTTGTATTACTTTTTAGGCAGTGCCTATCGCGGTCTCGGACAATCGCTCAAGGCGTTCGATCATTACAAGCGTTGCGACAGTGGCCCTTATGCCGCCACCGCGCAAAGCGGCGCAACGCAAATCGAAAAGGCGGCGCGCAAGGAATACGACAAGCTGCAACAGGCTCGTCTCGCCCCCTCCACCGAAGCAAACAAAAATAACTCGCGCAACCAGGGCCTGGAAAATCTTTCCGCCCCTATCGTTGCGCCGTTCGGCGGACGTGCGGCGTTCAATCCAACTGCGAAAGAATAAGCTAACTCCCCATCCCCCATCCCCTATGCCACGTCTTATCGTCAGAGCAACCCCGACCGACGGCGATTCCATCGTCGAACTCAACCGCCCCCGCATCACCATTGGCCGTTCGGCCCGCAGCGATTTGTGCATCAGCGATCCGTTCGCTTCGCGCTTGCACGCTGAAGTCCGCCGCAAAGGTGATTCATGGTGGTTGCACGACGCGGGCAGCGCCAACGGCACGTTACTCAACGGCGCGCGTATGGGAGCCGCCGTGCTATTGAAAGACCGCGATCTGATTCGCATTGGCGAGACGGCGATTGAATACAACGACCGCGCTGACACGACTGCGTTGCACAAGGGCACGCAAATTCTGGTAAGCGATAGCCCTACGACCTCTGCCCCCGAAGCCACGATTCCCAGCGCTGCCAACAATTCGCGCGCGAATTTGCTCTCGACCATCACGACGACCCATCAAACGATGATCGGGCATCACGCCGCACCGGCGCAGGCCGCGCAGGAAGACACACTCGCCATCATTAGCCGCGTCAGCGTCACGCTGCTCTCTTCGCAATCGCTCGAAGAAACGCTGCAACAGGTGCTCGATCATGTCTTCGAAGCGCTCACGGCTGATCGCGGTTACGTGATGTTGCTCGAAGCTCCCGCGCCGAAAGCTCCGGCGGAACTGATGTGCAAAGCGATGAAAACGCGCTCCGGCGCGACTTCGCCTGAAGTGCAACTCAGCCGTTCGATCACCGAACAAGTGCTGCAACAAGGCGTATCGGTGCTAACTTCCGACGCGCAACAAGACCCGCGCTTTCAAACGCATCAATCCATCATGCTCGGTGGCGTGCGTTCGGTAATGGCCGTACCCATCGCCGTCGAAGGCCGCGTACTCGGCATGATTTACGTTGATAGTTCTTTCGCCATCAGCCGCTTCACCGAACGCGATTTGCAATTGCTGACGCTCATCGCCAGCGTTGCCGCCATTCGCATCGAAAACGTCCGCCTGCTCGAATTGCAACAAGAGCAACAGCGTATCGCGCACGAGATGAGCGTCGCCAGCGAGATTCAGGTGCGGCTGCATCCCTCGACGCCGCCCGCCATCGCGGGTTACGACCTCGTAGGCGTCAGCTTCCCTTGCTATGAAGTCGGCGGCGATTATTTCGACTTCCTGCAACGCCGTGACGGACGCCACGTCGTCGCGCTGGGCGACGTATCGGGCAAAGGCATCAGCGCCGCGCTGTTGATGTCATCGGTGCATGCCGCCGTGCGCGCGCAATGCACGACCAATCTCGCGCCGCACCAAATCGTCAGCGAACTCAACGAATACATTTACGACAACACGCCGATGAATCGCTACGTCACGTTTTTTTACAGCGAACTCGATGAACTGACGGGCGAACTCACCTATATCAACGGCGGACACAACGCGCCGCTGCTCGTGCGCAATTCCGGCGCGGTCGAACAACTCGATTGCGGCGGCTTCCCGGTAGGCATTATGCCCGGCGGCACTTACCTCGAAGGCCATGTCCACCTCGCGCCCGGTGATGTGCTGGTGATTTATTCCGACGGCGTCACCGAAAGCGTCAATGAACAAGGCGACGAGTTCGGCGAACCGCTGCTGCTCGAAACCATTCAGCGCCATCGCGGACGCACCGCCGCAGGGTTACGCGACCGCATTGACGAAGCCCTGCAAAAATTCGTCGGACGCGCCAAAACCGTAGACGATCTCACGCTCGTCATCCTCAAGCGTCTGGCGCAAAGCAATTTGTAAAACAGAACGTTCCTCAATTGCCTATTGAGCCTTGTGCATTGCCCATTGTTTTCAAAGGGAAGTGTTCACTCGCCAAGACTCTCTGCCTATCAACGGCCAATGTGTAATCCTCAATGCTGTCACTCTTCAGACACGTTTGACGCAGCTTGTTCCTGACTCAATTCATCCGATGTACGCGCTTGAAAATACTCGACAATCCGCTCGGCCTGCCGCTGTCCGACGAAAGGACGAAGCTCTTCTAACGTAGCCTCGCCCACTCGCTTCAAGCTGCCGAAGTTGCGCAGCAAGCGTTCTTTCAGTTTGCCGCCTACACCGGGAATGGTGGTGAGTTCCGAACTGAAATCGCGCATCTCGCGTTTCTTGCGATGGAAGGAAACGGCGAAGCGGTGCGTCTCATCTCGAATCATTTGTACGAGCCGCAAAACAGCGGAAGGACGTTCGAGAAAAACTGGTTCGTCTTCTCTGCCCTTCACCAACAGATGGCTGATCTCTTCGTGTTTGCGCGGAGGCTTGACGATGCCGACCATCGGCAAATCAGCCAGACCGAGTTCGTGCAGCGCCGCCGAAGCCGCTGCCAGTTGGCCTTTGCCGCCGTCAATGAAAACCAAATCAGGCAATTGTTTTTCTTCTTTGAGCAAGCGGCTGTAACGCCGCCCGACAGCTTCGCGCATCGAAGCGAAATCGTCCGCGCCTTCGACGGTCTTGATGATGAACTTGCGATAGTCGCTCTTTTTCATCTCGCCGTTTTCACAGACGACCATGCCCGCGACGTTCTCTGCGCCCTGAATGTTTGAAATGTCGAAAGA
>JABFSD010000889.1 GCA_013140935.1 Acidobacteriota bacterium | reverse complement strand
CTCAAGCAATTGACCTTTGATGTTGAAATGATGGGTTTCCCAACCTGGTCGCCCGATGGCCGCTGGCTCGCGGTAGAAATGAAACGCGGCGACGACCGCCATCTGGCCGTAGTGCCCAGTGACGGCAGCGGAGCGCCTGAACAATTGACCTTTGCGCGCGGCCAAAGCTGGCCCGGCGGCTGGTCGCCCGATGGCGACAAGATCGCCTTTGCCGGTCAGCGCGACGGCGTCTGGAACATCTGGTGGATTTCGCGCCGTACCAAACGGCAGCAACAACTCACGCGCTACACCGCGCCGAACGGCTACGTGCGCTATCCGGCCTGGTCGCCACGCGGCAATCAGATCGTGTTTGAATATGCTGAAACCACTGGCAACGTGTGGCTGATGGACTTGAAATAAACCCGCGTTTGATGGGCGAATGCGCCAGTTACCCGCGCCCAAGGCAACTCGCGGCAATATTCACGTAGTTCGCCACAAAGCCACAACGCAACGAACTTACTGCGGATATGTTCTGGCGGATATGTTTTGGAGGATGTCAAAAATGAAAGACTTGTTTTTCCTGATGCTGGCATTGTTGCTGGCGGTTCCAATGGCGCTGAGCCAATCAGCGGAGCCGGAAGTTTTCGGCGCTGGCATACTCTCAAAAGGCGAAGTGTATCGTGGCTGTTTCACGCCGGATGGACGTTCGTTCTATTTCTTCAAAAAGGTGACTCCTGGACAGGAAGACTTTCGCATCTTCATTTCGCAACTGGTCGGCGGCAAGTGGTCTGAGCCACAGCGCGTCAAGCTGGGCGGCGAGTATTCCGACCTCTATCCTTCGATTTCGAAAGACGGACGGCGCATGGTTTTCTCTTCTTACCGACCCGCACCCGGCGATACCTCCGCCAAGCCAAACGCGCATCTTTGGTACGTTGACCGCAAAGGCGATGAATGGGGCGAGCCTATTTTTATGTCTGGGGCCAGCCAACTCGGCTATTACCATTCCTGGGTCGAGTTCGGTTTTGACGGCGGCGTCTATTTTCGCCGCACCACGCCGGACTGGAGAACGACTGAAACATTGGTAACGCGCTGGAAGGGCGGTAAGTACCGCATGGCGGAGCCGGTCGCTGCGTTGGAACGTTGGAAAAGCTGGCGCGCAGAGATACGAATAGTGGGCGGTTCATTCAGCCCGAACGGCAACGTAATGTTTCTGGATGTGGCGACGAGAAATCCGCAATCAGGGCGAGGCGCTTCCGACATCTGGGTTTCATTCAGACGTGTTGGCAAACGTGTCAGTGACTGGTCGGAACCGCAACCGCTCGGCGCGAACATCAATCAGGAAGGCTTCGATGTTTTCCCTTTCTTTTCGCCCGATGGCAAGGAGCTATTCTTCGTGCGTGATTTTGCGACGTTTTATCGCATCCCGCTAGCCGCAGCGTTGAACTCCGTCAGGCGGTGATGACTTGGAGTTATAGCCCCTGTGCAGTTCATTCAACTTTTATTCTTGGGTCGAGCAGGCGGTAAGCCAAGTCAGTCAGAATGTTGGCAATGATATAAGTCAACGCAATCATCAGGATGCAGCCCTGCACCATCGGGTAATCGCGCGCGTTGATGGCGTCTACGGTCAAGCGTCCGAGGCCGGGCCAACTGAAAATCGTTTCGGTGATGATGGCTCCCGCGAGCAACACACCGAATTGCAAGCCAAGTACGGTCACGACGGGAATCAAACCGTTTTTGAGTACGTGGCGATAGATGACGCGGTTTTCGCTCAAGCCTTTGGCACGCGCGGTGCGCACGTAATCTTCGCTCAACTCTTCGATCACGCTCGAACGCACCATCCGTGTGAGAATCGCCGCGAGCGCTACGCCCATCGTGACGGCGGGCAGAATCAAATACTCGATGCCGCCGCGTCCTGAGACGGGAAAGAGATCGAGCTTCAATGCGAACAGATAAACCATCAACGGCCCCAAGACGAAACCCGGCGTACTGATGCCGAGCAGCGCGACGACGGACGCTACGTTATCTATCCAAGTGTCTTGATGGCGTCCGGCGGTGACGCCGAGCGGAATGGCGATGAGGATGGCGACGAACAAACCAGCCAGCGTGAGTTCGAGCGTTGCCGGATAACGCGCGAGAATTTTTTCGAGCACCTGGTCATCGGGATTCGTGAGACTTACGCCCAGGTCGCCGCGCACCACGCCGCGCCAATAGTTCGCGTATTGCTGTGTCAAAGGCAGATCGAGTCCGAGTTTATGTTTGAGTTCGGCGACTTGCGCTTCAGTCGCGTTGTCGCCCAGCGCGTTGCGCACTGGGTCGCCGGGTACGATGTGAATCAGCAGGAAGACGAGCGTCACTACGGCCCACGCGACGGGCAGGACGAAAATCAGTCTTTTAGCGAATGCGAAAAGGAAGTTGCGCACGTGGCGATGATAGGAAAAAGAGGCGATAAATCAATACGTCAGTTACGCAGCATTTGGTCATGCCCTTGGTAATGTTTGTTACGCTGCGGCACATTTGATTGCCGCGCACCGTGAGCGCAACCTGATGATTCAGCCGAGTTCCTTTTCTTTTGTGCGCGTTGGTCTGGAGCTTTCCGCCACAGCTTCAGCGTGATTTTCAAACATCAGCTTCTTTCTTGCGCTTACTCCGGTAGAAATTTTTGGTGAATGGAATGGTGCTGTATGCAAGGACATCGCAACCCCGTCTGGTTTCTTTGCGCAGGTGTAATCGTCACGCTGCTGACTTCGTTTTACTTTCACGCCGATGCGCAGGATGCGCTCTCGCATGGAAAACAGGCTGTGCCTGCGTTCGTGCCGGGCCGCTTGTTGGTCAAGTTTCGGCGCGGCGTGCGTGCGGATTGGTCGCGCAATGTGATTGCCGCTTTCGGCGCGCGCACGAAAGAAGAGCTTCCCAACCTTGACATCAACGTCGTCGAATTGCCTGACGGTGCGAGCGAAGAAGCCTTTGCCGCAGCGTTCAAAGCGCGAGCGGACGTTGAATTCGCCGAACTCGACCGCCTCCTTTCGCCCGCCGCGCTCACTCCGCAAGCGACGATGACGCCCAACGATCCGTGGTATTCCAACGAATGGTATCTGTCGAAAATTTCTGCGCCGCTAGCCTGGATGACGACGACCGGCAGCGGCAACATTACCGTCGCCATCCTCGATACCGGCGTAGACAGCGCGCATCCTGATTTTGCCGGAAAGCTCGTGCCGGGATGGAACGTTTACGACAACAATGCTGACACCAGTGACGTCGCCGGACACGGAACCGCCGTGGCAGGCGTCGTCGGCGCAGCCAGCAACAACGGTGCAGGCGTCGCTTCGGTGGCGTGGGGCTGTCGGATCATGCCGATTCGTATTTCCGACGTGAGCGGTTACGCCACTTATTCCACTGCCGCCAGCGGACTCATCTGGGCCGCTGATCACGGCGCGCGCGTGGCGAATATCAGCTACATCGTGACCGGCAGTTCCGCCGTAACTTCGGCAGCGAATTACTTTCAATCCAAAGGCGGCGTCGTAACGGTAGCCGCTGGCAATTCCAGCGCGTTCGATGCTTCCCCAGATAACCCGGCGATGCTGACGGTGAGCGCGATTACGGGCGACGACGTTATTTGGGCGTCTTCCAACACCGGCAATAACGTGGATGTGTGCGCTCCTTACTTCGTTTACACGACCATCAGAGGCGGAACCTATTCGGGGATGTCGGGCACTTCGGTGGCGGCTCCCATCGTAGCGGGCGTAGCGGCATTGGTGCTGTCGGCAAACCCTGCGCTGACGGCTTCGCAGGTACAGAACATCCTGAAGCAATCCGCTGACGATTTAGGAAGCGTCGGATGGGATTCGAGCTACGGCAGTGGGCGCGTAAATGCGGCGCGGGCGTTGAGTCTGGTGACAGGGAATCCGCTGCCGCCTGACACTACGCCGCCTTCAGTCGCCATCACTTTGCCCATAGCAGGAAGCGCCGTGTCGGGAACCGCCACGGTGCAAGTAACTGTCAGTGACAATGTCGGTGTCGCTTCGGTGAGTTTCGGTGTAGATGGTGTGTCGTCAGGCACTGACACGGAAGCGCCTTATAGCTTTTCATGGAATACGACGACGATGGTGAACGGCGTGCATACGCTTTCTGTCGTCGCCACTGACGCAGCGGGTAATACAGCCCTTAGCTCGATTGCGTTAACCGTGAACAACGTCGTTTCAGATACCACGCCGCCCACGGTCAGCTTTACTGCACCGGTAGCCGGAAGCACCGTGTCAGGAACCGTCTTCGTGCAAATGACGGCGAGCGATAATGTCGGCGTTTCTTTGGTGAGCTTTCGGGTGGATGGCGTTCTATTGGGCAATGACGCCATCGCGCCTTACAGTTTCTTCTGGGACACCACCGCCGTAGCGAAGGGCATTCATACTTTGACTGCGACCGCGAGTGACGCAGCGGGCAACACAGCTAATAACGCGGTTACGGTCACCGTCGGCAGTGCTGTTTCAGATACTATACCGCCTTCTGTCAGTATCGCTTCACCGGCTGCGGGCAGCACGGTCTCTGGCACAAGCTCCGTGCAAGTCACTGCGAACGATAATGTCGGAGTCGCTTCAGTGAGTTTCAGTGTGGACGGCGTTGGGTTAGGTACGGATACGACCGCGCCGTATGGCTTTTCCTGGAACACGGCAGCCGTTGCTAACGGTCCTCACACGCTGACTGTCACCGCTACTGATACAGCGGGCAACACAGCCAACAGCCTGATTTCCGTAACCGTCAGCAACGCCGTGGTAGACACCACGCCACCGGTCGTCAGCTTCACGACGCCGATAACAGGTGGCGGCGTGTCGGGCGTCACTTCCGTGCAAGTCGCAGCGAGCGATAATGTCGGCGTTGTCTCGGTGAGCCTCAGTGTGGACGGCGCGCTGTCAGGGACTGATACGACCGCGCCTTATAGTTTTTCCTGGAATACGGCGGCGGTAACGAACGGTGCCCATGCTCTGACGGCAACGGCTACTGACGCGGCAGGTAACAGAACGAATAGTCTCATTACGGTCACCGTTAGCAATGCAACTTCAGATGTAACGCGGCCCGTTGTCAGTATCAGTTCGCCTACCGGCGGTAATGTGGGCGGATTAGTTTCAGTGGCTGTGAGTGCCACCGATAACGTAGGCGTGGTGAAGGTAGAGCTTTATGTAGACGGCGGATTAGTTTCGACGGCGACGGCAGCGCCATTCGTGAATAAGTGGAATACGAGAAAAGCGGCGACGGGTGCGCACACGCTGCAATGCCGTGCGTATGACGCGGCGGGCAATGTGGGGATTTCGTCCATCGTGATCGTGAACAAATGAAGAGCAGAGGCCGCGGCTTCTGCTCTTCATTTGTTGGTTAATAGGGAGTTGTGATCGAACACGGCTTAGGTGACAAAATCACCAGTGAGCCGATGTTGATCCCTTCCAGGCAGTTCTTCATGTTTTCCTGATCTGACCGGGCTGCACCCGCAGCAGTGGTGTTGGGGTAAGTCGTCAACGAAGTCGTAGCCGCTGCGATCAAGCTGTTGATCGTACCGTTAAAGCAGAGCGTAACAGCAGTGCCGCTCGCTTTGCCTTGCCTGACGTTCAAGACCGCCGCCGCCAATTGAGCGGAAAGCATATTCGCCATATTGGTGGCGTTAGCAGCTTGCAACCACGTGTCGAGCGCTGTCTTGCCATCGGTGATTTCCTTCGTCGTCAGCGTAATCGGCGTGCCACACTTCCCGTCGGGAACGGGATCGAAGTTGGAGCCATTGGCGTTTCGTAAGGGCAATTTCGTCAACGCGCAAAGATCCGCTGCGGTAATCAACGCCTTGCCGTTGTTATTGCCCCAGAAGCCTTTCGAGAGGCCGCCACTGGGCACTTTGCAGTAATTGCAAAAGTCGTTGGTGTAATCATTCGTCGCATTCGCGCAACTCACCGTGAAGGAGGGTGACGCCGTCGGTTTCGTCGCCACCCATGCCGCGCTGGTAGAGGCGGCAGGCGGGACTTCCGTAACCTTATAGCTTCCTGCCGGCAAATTCTTAAAACTGTAATAGCCGTTGGCGTCGGTGTAAGTCGTCGCGCTCGCGCTTCCGCTCAACACGATCTTGAAGCCTTCGACGCCGCCACCGCCGCCATCACCGTCTTTGGGGCCGTTGGCGTCATAAATCTTCCTGCCGCTGACAGAACCAACCGAACAATCCTTGACCGTCACTGTGAAGCTGGCACTTGATTTGTTTCCGTGAGAATCAGTGGCGGTACAAGTCACGGTGGTCGTACCCAACGCGAACGTCGAACCGGAAGCCGGTTTGCAATCAGGCAGCACCGCGCCATCGCAATTGTCATTCGCCGTGGCGGTGTAAGTCACGACCTTCGTGCAAGTTCCTTGTCCCGTATTGCAGGTCTCTATGTCCTTTAGTGGGGAGATGACCGGTGCCGTTTTGTCTACGACGGTGACAGTGAAGCTGCAACTGGCCGTGTTGTTCGAGTTGATGCCGCCGGTTGCAATGCACGCAACAGTGGACGTACCCAAAGAGAAGGTCGAACCGGAAGCCGGCGTACAAACGACGGATGCCGTACCGCCACAGTTGTCGGTCGAAGTAGGCGTCGTATAAGTCACCACTGCCTGACAATTGGCGTCGGCTTCCTTGTTTTCGATTTTGGCCGGGCAGGTGATGACTGGTTGACAAACGATGTTGTAGAAATTGAGACCCGAAGTATCCACGTTACCTACCACGCCACGCCAGCATCTCTTTCCATTCACCAGTGTAGCAGTAGCAAGTGAATCAGGGCTTTGCGCGCCTACGTTGGGGCCGGTTTGCGTGTAAGGCGAATCCACCGCCAAGACTTCGCAAGCCGTGTAACCGGTTCCTACCGGAAACACCAATGACCAGTTTCCGTTGGAATCGGTGACGATGGGATCAATCGCAGGGCCATTATCGAGCGTGACCTGAATCGTTATTCCCCCGAGGGGCGGTTCGCCTTCATCGAAGGCACCGTTGTTATTTTTGTCCTCATACTTGGTGCCGCCGATCGCGGATTGCGGGCCGAGGGAGCTTTCTTTGACTTTGAAGTTATCGGTCTTGGTTTCGGAACTCGGGAAGTTGGGGTTCATCGAAACCGATACTTTATAAACGCCGCCATTGTTGCCTGTGTCGTCGTAACCCAGGCTGTTGAGTCCGCTCGACGCCGAATAGAGGATTTTGGTGAGTTGGTAGCATTCAACAAACTTACCATTCACGACCTGAACCGAAGCGGTTTTCGTCTGGCCCAACAACACGTCGCCACCTGGATTCGTCACTTTTACCCAATAAAAGCCATCGTTTAGCCCTGAGCTGCCGCCTTTCGGCCCGCCGTTAAGGTAAACGTCGCTTTTCATTTTGAAAAGATTGACGTTGACCGTGCCGCAACCTACGTCCGTGGTGTAAACAGCGCCTGAAAGCTGAACGGCGGAAACGCTACGGTTCAGCGCAAAAAACGAAACGGTCAGTGCCAAGGCCGACAATGCCAAGAGGGGCAGAAAGAATTTTTTGATCTTTCTTGATTTCATAGATAACTCCTTTGCTGGTCGAGCCAGCGAGATGAGGAATGAGTTAGTTAGCCAGATATTGTTCCCGTGAACCATTGTGGGCTAAACGCAATGGGAGAGTGGTCGCGGGCCTGACGAAACTCAAGCTGGGGACTTGAAAGCGCCAAGCCGTGTTTTGCGTTGTGTGGCCACTGTTTGCTAACTCAATTCACCGAAACCGGTCCGAACACCTGTCATCAAACAAGCTGTGAATACGCCAGCACCGCGCCTGCCTTGTGGGTGGCAAAAGGCGCAGCTTGCCGCTTCATGCAGTGGCCGTTACTGAAAATCGTAATCTTTGTGAGTCGCGTTCGTGTCTTATGTGCGCGGCTAAAAACGTAGCTGGTCATTCGGGGCTGACAAACTGGCTTCCTGAGCAACGCGAATTTACGGGGATGGGTTCGCCTTGCCCAAGTCGTTTTCTTTAGCCGTACCTGAAGGGAAATATTGTAGTGGTAGCCGGTATTGAATGACCTTTCACAATCCATTTTACCCTTGAAGAAAAAATCAGGGAGTCGCTTACCTGTTTCTCTTTGGCACCTAAGGGAACGTTCGTGTCTGGTCTTGGGCCCAAGCCTGTTTCGTTTAATACCTGAACTTTAATCTCGCCGCACGGGATTATCTTCAGAATGAGGAGGAAAGCAATATGCGCTCGGCTCATTACAACCGACTCATTCTTTGTTATGGTTGCGGCTATGGTGCAACTTCCGAAACTTTACGCGATTACCGACCCCCAACTTTCCAATTACACCCACGTAGAAATCGTCGAGCGGCTGCTAGCCGCTGGCGTGCGATTGATTCAATTGCGCGACAAAGAGGCTTCGTCGAAAGAGTTGCTCGATCAGGCACGCGCCTGTCTCGAACTCACCCGCGCCGCCGACGCCAAGCTCATCATCAATGACCGCGTTGACGTAGCCCTCACCGCTAATGCCGACGGAGTTCATCTAGGGCAAGACGATTTGAATGTAGAAGAAGCGCGCGAGATTTTGGGTGATGACGCGATCATCGGCGTGTCTACGCACTCGTTGGAGCAGTTCAAGGCGGCATTGAAAACGTCGGCGAATTACCTCGCGGTCGGGCCGGTTTACGCGACGACGACGAAAGAGAATCCTGATCCGGTCGTCGGTCTCGAACTCGTCAAAGCGGCGAAAGTATTGGCTGCCAAAGATCAGCCAGGACGTCCGCTCGTCGCCATCGGCGGCATCACCGTCGAACGCGCCAAAGAAGTCATCGCCGCCGGAGCCGATAGTGTTGCAGTGATTTCGGCGCTTTATCCGTGGCCGAAAAAGCTCACGCTCGACAGCCATCCCGACGTAACGGCGCAAGCTAAAAAGTTTTTGAAAGCGTTATAAGTGGTGCGCCACACGTCTCGACTGCGAACGACATCATCGCCGCTAATTCGCAGGACGCACTCAAGC
>JABFSD010001140.1 GCA_013140935.1 Acidobacteriota bacterium | reverse complement strand
TTTTGATGAGTGACAATGCGGTGTATTACGGACAAAAAAAGCAACACGAGAAAAATCTGTCGGCCCACGTATTGACAGAATCACGCTGTCTGTACAAAATCCGCCGCACTTAGCCGAACCCAACCCCATGAGGGTTCGACCAAGCGAGTGGATTCAATTAACTGACTGACTGAATTGGTGTTAAACCGAATTGCCGTGGCCTTCATTAAGGTGCAGTCACAGGATCAGGGTGAGCCAGCAATATTGCCATAGCTTTTGTTTATTAACTTCTTAACCTCCTAAACGGTTACGTACCCCCAAGTGGGTTTCGCGCGTTGCCACCCATTAGCCCGCCGAAACCTGCTCGCACTCTCTCGCTTACCGCGCAAGCCGTGCGCTTGCGCCATGCAAAGGTGTTCGTTCGCGCACAGTCTCGCCTGTGCAGCGAAGCCTTTGGTTGTTTGCCAAATACTATTTGAGAAGCCGATATGAAAAACTTTGCCGCTCGTTCTGACATCGCTACCCAACGTAAAGAGCTTTTTGCGATTGACGCCTTTTTGTGGACGCGCTTAGGCACGTTTTTCCTCTTATGGTTGCCGCGCCAACACCGCAGCCTGCGCCGTCTCGTGACGCACGCATTGACGATTGGTTTGCTCTGCCAAATGGCGTTACCTGTCACGGCGCTCGCCGCCAACGAACGCGAGACCAAACGCGCCCGTGAAACGGCGACCAAACGCCCAATCAAGGACAATAATGGGCGCAATGAAAAAGCTGCGCCCAGTCCATCGCCGCTTCATGCCGCTGGGCCGCTCGCTTCGTTCGCGCAAACCGGCCTTGTGCTTTCGCAAATTTCGACGGCCTTCAACGGCTTGACCGGCCTCACTTATCACGAAGCCCAACACAAATTATTGGCGGCGGTGAACGAACCCAACGGACAGCCGCGCAACCTGGAACTCATCGCCGCGACGGGCGCGCATACGGCTTATGCCAACGTCAGCAACCTCGGCGGGGAATTGCGTTTGGCGAGTGCGCGCGATGACGGCAATGGCAAAAGCCTGCTCGGATTCAATCGCGGCGAATTGTTTTTCAATACTCCGGCGAACGGCGTCATCGCGCGGCTGAGTGCGAACGGCGCGACGTTGCAAAATCCATGGGTAACGTTAGCGGGCGAAACCGGGCGCGTCACCGGCTTGACGCTCGACCGCACGAATGTTTTCAGCGGACACGTCATCGCCGTCACGGCGACCGGGCGCATTTATCGCGTCAACGCGACAGGGCAGGGAACTCAGGTGGCGAATTTGAATACGCCGTTGAGCGGCGTCGCGGTGCTGCCCAATGACGCAGCCAAATACGGCCCGTGGGCGGGACGCATCATTGCGGGCGCGCCACAGCAAGGCTTGATCTATGCCGTGAATGCGCAAGGCCAAAGCCTATCGCAAGGCTTCGGCGGCGTCACAGGTACTTTTGGGCCGGCTGAGTTGTTGGTGATTCCGGCGCAGGAAAATTTCTACGCCGTCGACAGCGGTTCGCAAAAGCTGTGGGGTGCGCCCGACGAAGCCTTCGGCACGATGACGGGCGACATTCTCATTGCGCAATCGCAACCTGGCACGCTCGGCAAGTTGCATTGGAACGGGACGAGTTTCGTTTATATGCAACTCGCGCAAGTTCCCGCGTGGCAACAAATGGCGTTCGCGCCCGCCGGTGTCGCGCCGCTGGCCGAAGTGCCGCGCTTTTACGACAAGATCGCGCTGGTGCGGCACGGGCTGCAAATGACGAGCGGCGACATCGAAGGGGCCGTCTGGCAACTCAATCCCGAAGAAGTGCAACTCAGCGGCAACGCTACGATCACCTCTGACTTGCTCGTGCCGGGCACGCCCACCGTTACGCTCAACAACAATGCCGCGCTGGTCGGGACGCTCGACGGCACGGGCAATCCGCAACCGACGAATTATCAGGTGCGCCTCAGCAACAACGCCTCGCTGCGTTACGTCGTACGCCGCGTAGACCCCATCGCTATGCCGACGATCACCTCGCCAACGAATCCATCGGGCACGCGCGATCTGCAACTGAACAACAGCAATACGAACCCCGGCGATTGGGCGACCGTGCGCCACGTCAACATCAACGGCAACATCGCGGCAGTCACGATGCCGCCGGGCGCTTATGGCAACGTTTCGGTCAACGGCAACAACCTCTTGCAACTCGGCGTGACAGGCGCTACGACGCCGCTCGTATATTCCATGCAAGAGTTGCAGGTGAATGGCAACAGCGAAATTCGCGTGTTGTCGCCCATCATCCTGCGCGTAAAAAATCGCGTCACCATCAACGGCGGCTCTACGGGTTCGGCGACGACGCCCAGTTGGCTGCGGCTCGAAATTGATAACGGCAATGTCACGAATGCGCTCGTCGTTAATGGCAACAGTGTGCTCTATGCCATCGTGCGTACGCCTGAAGGCCGCGTGACCTTGAACGGCAACTCGCGTATGTGTGGTACGGTCAGTTGCGACCGCCTCGAGATCAACGGCAACAACAGCGTGTTGCAGGTGTGCGAATCAGACACGCCGCCGCCCACCGTCAACCGTCCGCCCACCGTAGACGCAGGTGCAGACCAAACGATCAACCTGCCCGCGACCGCGAGTCTGGTGGGAACCGTCACCGATGACGGACTGCCTACGGGGGCCACGCTTACCTATTCGTGGAGCAAAGTCAGCGGCCCCGGCAATGTGACGTTCAGCGCGCCGACGGCGCTCAACAACACGGCGGCGTTCGATACGGCGGGAACCTATACGCTCAAGCTGACGGCGAACGATTCGCAACTCACCAGCAGCGACGAGCTCGTCGTTACAGTCAAC
>JABFSD010000263.1 GCA_013140935.1 Acidobacteriota bacterium | reverse complement strand
CGATTCTGCCTGAAGCTCCGGTTGTGGCTGCTGCGAAAGAAAATGTTTCAACGCGCCCGGCGTTGAAAGCGGCTCCGGCAGAAAGCGCAGAGTCCGTGACTGATGAAGTGAAAGCTGAGGTCAACAACAGTAACAACGACAGCAACGCGATTCGCATCGAGACGCGGCTGGTGAATCTCAACGTCAAAGCCATCAACGGCGAAGGCCAGCCGCTCAACGATCTCAAGCCCGAAGAGTTCGTGATTCTCGACGATGAGACCAAAGAGGAAATCGCGCACTTCAAACCCGTGACGGCACCGGTCAATTTGGTCGTGATGCTCGATCTGAGCGGTTCGACGAAAAACAAACGCAAGCCGATGATCGAAGCCGCCAGCCGGTTCATTGACGCGCTGCCTGCGAATGATCGCATGGCCGTCGTAGCCTTCACGCGCCGCTATCGCGTGTTGTCGAAACTCACGAGCGACAAACTGGCGCTCAAGGCTTCGCTCGAACGGGTCAAAGGCATCGAAGGCGGCACGGCTTATTACGATTCGATGTGGAAGGCGTTTGATGATCTCGGACAGTTGCCCATGACTGAAGGAGGCGCGCGCAAAGCCATCGTCGTACTCACCGATGGCGAAGACGAATCGCTGATGAATAGTTCGCCGACCGCGCATACGTTCGATGATCTTTTGCAACGCGCTTCTGAAGACGATGTCACGGTTTATCCGATCTATTTCAAGAGTGGGCAAACGATGCGCAGTCTGAGTTGGGCGTTTGGCGGCAATATGAATATGGGCGGCGCGTCAACGGCTTCGACCGCGCGCAAGCAACTCGAAGCCCTCGCCGAACAAACCGGCGGCGAAATCATTAATGCGCAAAGCGAAGCCGCTTTGTCAGAGGCTTATGACAAGGTCGCGCGCGAATTGCATTCGCTTTACAGCCTGGCTTACGCGCCCGACCAGATTCGTCACGACGGTTCGTTCCGCAAGATCAGCGTGCAGGTCAAACGCGCCGGCGCAAAAGCTAAAACCCGTAAAGGTTATTTCGATAAATGAAGTTGTTATTCGCATCAATAAAATCAGGGTTGCTGGCATTGCTTATCAGCGTGTGCATTCACGCACAAGACGCGCGCGTGCCGCTCGAACCGCTCGACAAGCTGGCGAACGTAGCCCATAACACCGTCGAAGTTTCGCTCGATCAAAAGCTGTTGGCCGTTGCGTCGAAATTTCTCAACGCGAACGACCCTACGCAAGCGAAGATCAAAGAACTGGTCGCGGGCTTGCAAGGCGTATACGTGCGCGTGTTCAGTTTCGACAAGCCGGGCGAATACTCAACGAGTGACATAGACCCCATCCGCAACATCGTCAAAGCCGCCGGTTGGCAAAAGATCGTTGGCGTACGCAGCAAGCGCGACGGCGATAACGTAGACGTTCACCTGCGCCTCGTGAACGACAACATTCACGGCCTCGTCATCATCGCCGCCCAACCCAAAGAACTCGTTGTCGTGAATATTCTCGGCCCGATTGACCTCGAAAAACTCAGCCAACTGCAAGGGCAGATGGGCATTCCCAAACTCGATCTCGATTTCAGCAAGAGCAAAGTGCGCGACTGAAACCGATGGGAGATATGAGAGCGATAGGAGCGATGGGAAAGGTAAAGCAAAGGCAATGTCCCATAATTCCTATAGCTCCCATAACTCCCATTCGTCCCATAGCCTCAGACCATTTAGAATGCCGCGCATGGCAGACGAAACCCTAATCATCGAAACCCCCGAACACGTCGAATTGCAATTTGCTTTAGCCTCGATTGGCAATCGTTTTTTGGCGTGCGCGATTGATCATCTGGTGCAGGTGTTGGCGGTGACGGCGGTGACGTTTTTATTTTTGGGATTGGGATTCAAGGTTCAGAGCCTAGGTTCGCGCGTCGCCCGCGCCGTCGAAGAAGGCAATCTCTGGATCGCTGCGTTATTGATACTCATCTCGTTCGTGATCTTCTTCGGCTATTTCGTTTTCTTCGAGACGTTGTGGAATGGACAGACGCCGGGCAAGCGTTGGATGCGGTTGCGGGTGATTCAGGAAGACGGGCGTCCGATCAATTTCTTTGCGGCGTTTTCGCGCAACATGCTGCGATTGGCCGACATGCTGCCGCCGCCGTTTTATTCGCTGGGCATCGTTTCGATTTTTGCCAGCGAACGCGCCAAGCGCATCGGCGATTTCATTGCCAACACGGTCGTCATTAAAGAGCGCACTGCCGAAGCGCCGAAATTCGATGACATCTTCACGAGCGACGTAATTGACACTGCCTTGCGTCGCATCGCGCCTGCGGTTTCTTTTCAAGCCGACGTGCGCGCCGTCACCGAACCCGAAATTGAAATCATAGAGAGTTTCCTGCGCCGTCGTTATGACATTCCCGAACATCCGCGCGCGTGGCTGGCATGGCGCATCGCCGTACCGCTGATCGAAAAACTTCAGCCGAGCTTTGCAGGCGCATTCAATTACGAAGGTTTTCTGGAAGAGTTGTTGGCACGTTATCGCGTCAAGCGTTGAGCAAGCTGTAAAAAAAGTACGAAAGCAAAGCCTTTTCACCACGAAGAACACGAAGAACACGAAGAAGAACAAGCGAGAGAGAAAGTATGAAATTCTCTTCTCTCTTCTTCGTGTTCTTCGTGGTGAAAAGGCTTGCGGGCTTGCGCATTCATCGTTTATCCGCCGCTACGCGAAGGCCGAGGGCTGAATCGTTGTGATCGGTTTGATCGCCGTAACGATGACTTGAACGACAGGCGCGCGGAAACTGATCCCACGCGCCGCCGCGAAAGACTTTGTGATCGGCGGTTTCAGGGCCGGTCGGGTC
>JABFSD010001230.1 GCA_013140935.1 Acidobacteriota bacterium | reverse complement strand
TATGGATCGCGGCAAAGCTGTGTTGTGCATTTACGACGACTTGTCGAAGCACGCGGCGGCTTATCGTGAAATCTCTTTGTTGTTGCGCCGTCCGCCCGGACGCGAAGCCTACCCCGGCGACGTGTTCTATCTGCACTCGCGCTTGCTCGAACGCGCTGCGAAATATAGCGACGCGCGCGGCGGCGGTTCGATCACGGCGTTGCCCGTCATCGAAACGCAAGCCGGTGACATTTCGGCTTACATTCCGACCAACGTGATTTCGATCACCGACGGACAAATCTTTCTCGAATCAGACTTGTTCAACTCCGGCATTCGCCCCGCGATCAACGTAGGCAACTCCGTCAGTCGCGTAGGCGGCAACGCGCAGACCAAAGCGATGAAACAAGTCGCGGGCACGTTGCGTCTCGAACTCGCGCAATATCGCGCGCTCGCTGCGTTTGCGATGTTCGCGTCTGACCTTGACGAGGCTTCGCGCAAGCAGTTGGCGAAAGGCCAACGCTTGACCGAATTGTTGAAGCAGGATCAATACGTGCCGATGGCGGTTGAGAAACAAGCGGCGGGCATCTGGGCCGTGACGAACGGATACGCCGATGACGTACCGGTTGAAAACATCCGCCGTTTTGAAAGCGAATTGCTGAACTTTTTAGACAACAGCAAAGGTTCGTTGCTGGCTGAGATCGCCAAGAAAGACGGTTTCTCAAAAGACGTGACCGAACAAATGCACGCGGCGCTCAAAGAGTTTAAAGACCGTTTCAACGCGCAAGCGAAAGCAGCACGAGCCTAACCACTGGGAGCGCGGACGTCCCCGTCCGCGTTTTCCAGAAGCAGAAGCGGGCGGGGACGCCCGCGCTCCCAGTATTGAATTATGCCTAGCATTCAAGACTTGCGGCGTCGTTTGCGCGCCGTCAAAAGCACCCAGCAAATCACCAAGGCGATGAAGATGGTCGCGGCGGCGCGCTTGCGTCGTGCGCAAGAGCGCGTGACGGCGGCGCGGCCTTACACCAAAAAGATGACGCAGATATTGGGTGATCTTTCGCAGCGCGCTTCAGACTTCCAACATCTCTTGTTGGCTGGTAGCGGCGACACGGGCGAAGCCTCAACTGGCAAGTCGCGTGTTGTTTTGGCGCTCGTGACAGCCGACAAAGGTTTGTGCGGAGGCTTCAATACGAACCTCATCAAGGCCGCGAGCATCTTCTTGCGCGAACACGCTCACGAAGAAATCGAACTCGTCTTGATCGGACGCAAAGGCAATGACTTTTTCTCGCGCCGTCCGACCAAGATTCGCCGTACTCACTTGGGCATCACCGGTTCAGGCAAAGTGAATTCGACTGACGCGACTGAGATTGCGCAACAACTCATTGCCGATTTCACCAATGAAGAAAACGCCATAGACAAAGTTTATCTGCTGTTCGGCGAATATAAATCGGCGCTCGTGCAAAAGCCGGTAGTCGAACAACTGCTGCCCATCGGTTCGCTGCCCGAAGCCGATGCCGAAGCTGAGGCTTCAACTGGTGATTACATCTACGAACAACCGGCTGCCGAAATCTTTGAAGTGTTGTTGCCCAAGCTCGTAGAAAATCGCGTCTACCAAGCCTTGCTTGAATCAGTAGCTTCCGAAATGGGTTCGCGCATGACTGCGATGGATGCGGCTTCGAAAAACGCCAGCGAAGTCATTGATCGTCTGACGTTGAACATGAATCGCGTGCGCCAGGCTGCGATCACGCGCGAAATCATCGAAGTCGTCAGCGGCGCGGAAGCCCTTTAAGGCTTTGTTAAAAAATAACTTGATGGTTTAGGCGCATCGTTTAGAGTACCGCCAAAAGGCGGTACTCTAAACGATGCGCCTGATTGATTTATTTCCGAACGAAGCCGAAGCAAGTGTGGAATGCGGAGTGCGGAGTTATGAACGCAAGTAGTGAGTCGGTTTCTAACTCCGCATTCCGCATTCCGCACTCAGCACTTTTCTACTTTGCGCCTCCGCTCTTGTCGATGGCGGCGATGTTTTTCTTTTCGACCGATTCGTTTTCAGCGACGAATACGGGATCGCGGCTGGCGTGGCTGCTGTCGTTTCTGCCTTTTCAGCTTTCTGCTTCTTCCATCGAATGGATTCACTTCCTGATTCGCAAGGGTGCGCACTTTACCGAATACGGCGTGCTGGCATTGTTGTGGTTGCGAGCGTTTCGTGGCAATCACGCGGCGCGTTGGCAGTTACGTTGGGGGCTGTGGGCATTTGCCGTAATCGCGGCTTGGGCGTTGTTAGACGAGTGGCATCAGAGCTTCACGGCTTCGCGCACGGGTTCGATTTATGACAGCTTGCTGGATATGTCGGGCGGACTGACTGCCTTATTTGGTAGCTGGCTGTTTGGGCGGCGCAAGGCGACCCGTGAATTTTTATGAACTGGTTACGCCGACAACTCAACGAAATCTTGGGTCTGTTTTTTCTCTCGTTCGGTCTTACGCCGACCGATGCGATGAAAGAGCAATTGGGCATCGCTGCGCGCAAAGAAGCCGAAGCCGAACCAGTCGAGGAAGAAAAAGACGCCGACGAAAAGTGAGTGCCGGTCTTGCAAATTCAGCCAATCCTGTCTAAAAAGCACCTGCACTTACCGCACGGTAAGTAATTCGTTTTCACGTTCTGACCTAATCGCTAAAACTCTTACCTCGTTGCTTCGGGTGAAATCATTTTGAAGCCAGCGGGATCAACGCAAGCTCGGCAGCTTGCGCTACAACTTTCAAGGAGCCGTCTGTTATGTGGATTCGCAAACACCAACGTGATCGCAACAAGGGCGTAGATTCGCCGATGCCTACGCAAGTCGTCTCGAACGAAGAGTTCA
>JABFSD010000924.1 GCA_013140935.1 Acidobacteriota bacterium | reverse complement strand
GGCTACGACGGCGACGCCGACGATGACGCCGAGAACAGTCAATGACGAACGCAGCCGGTTCGCCACGATGGCGTCGAACGCGATGCGCGCGGCTTCGAGCCAATGCTGTAGCCGCTTGATGCGAGTTGATTCAGCCGGACGCAAGCCCGCGAGTGATTTTGCGAGTACCGCCATAAGTGTTTATTCGTTCGCGTTTGCCGTTCGGATGCAAGCGAAGCTGTGACGGCTGACAACGTAACAGGCGGAAACTGGCATTCGCAAAGCGAAAAGCGGAATCAGGCATCATTGCCGCAACACTTTTTATATTTCTTGCCCGACCCGCACGGACACGGGTCATTTCGTCCGACTTTGGTTTCGCGCACGACGCTGCCAGTCGAAGTGGTGTTGTATCCTGGCGGGGCGTGGAGCGTTTTGAAAACGGAACCATCGGCGTAATTGGAACGGTTCCGCGCCAGCAACTCATCATCGTCCCAGTCATCACTCCAGTCATCATCATCGTCGTCCGGTTCTTTCGTCCATCGTCCCTTTCGTTCGGCGATGGCATCAGGCTGATAAAATTCGAGGAATTCGGTGTTCAGCAAGTCTTCATCGTCGTAGCCGACGGATTCAAAAAAGGCGATGGCTGTTGCTGCATCGTCGCCGCCTAACTCGGCATCAACGGCTCCTCGCGCGTAAGCCTCGGGAAAGACCTGACGGCAACGCTCAAAGTCAAGCAACATGGCGTTATCAATGTTAAGCGCCAGAAATTCAGGGTCGGTTTCTTCCAGGTCACTATACCTGCCGACGATGAAATCGGCGATGCGCGCATGCTCGGCAGGGTGATCGAGTGCAATGCGCGTCAGGGTTAGCATCACGCGAGTACGCCAGTCACAGACATATTTGCCGGTGAAAGATTGTGGGCGCTCTGCCTTGACGAACTCGATGAGCCGTTCGACGCCCGCCGACCCGAACTGGGCCAGCGCAGCAGTGCTGTCTTCTTTGATCCAGTCGAAGTCGTGATTGAAGGCTGCTTTCAAGGCCAACAACAAGTCGTCTAAATGCGCCGGGTCGCCGTTGAGACTAAGTGCCATAAAGGCGTGATAAAGCGACCACCAATGACCGCAACCTCGGTCATGCCAACGATTGGACTCCTGCAACCACTCACGCAAGGTTTCGTGGGCGTCAGGTCGCGCGGCGACTTCGCGCAAATGTGCTTCCGTCACACGATCTTCTTCGTCGAAGAGCAAAGACAGCAATTCATCGGTCGTTTTTTCGGTGTAATTGATAGGAGTGATTTCGTCCATAACTTTTGGGATTGGTTGCTTACGTTTGAGCAGGAATGATGAGACGTTGTGCGTTGCGTCCGACGTCAGTGATCTTGGCGTGGTCTACGCCCGTGACGATGCCCATGCCGTTGAGCATATAGACCAACTGTTCAGTCGAGACATTGCCCGTCGCGCCTTTGGCAAACTGACAGCCGCCGAGATTGCCTACGGCGCTGTCGAAAATGTCTGCGCCCGCCTGCAACGCGGCGAATACATTCGCGCACGACATTTTATAAGTATCGTGAAAGTGTCCGGCCAGCGGCACGTCAGGATGTTTGTCTTTCACGGCGGCGAATAAATCGTAAACCTGATGAGGCAACGCGCGTCCGATGGTGTCGGCGAGGCAGACTTCATCCGCACCCGCCGCAACGTAATCATCCACGATGGCTTTGACCTTTGCGGCATCAACCGCGCCTTCATAAGGGCAGACGAACGAAACACCAATCGTGCCGCGCGTGCGAATGCCATCGGCCTTGGCGCGCGCCGCCATCACGGCGAACTGTTTCATCGAATCAGCCACCGACATATTCACGTTCTTAACGTTCAGCGATTCCGTAGCGGCTACGATATAGCCGACCTGCTTGACCAATCCTGTCGCCAACGCGCGTTCGTAGCCTTTCTCATTCGGCAGCAACACTTCAAAGGTCACGTCGGGATGTTTAGCGACGACGGCTTGCAGCACTTCGGCGGCATCGGCCATTTGCGGAACCCACTTCGGTGAGACGAACGAAGTCACTTCAATGCGCCGCAAGCCCGCGTCAATCAGCGCATCAATCAACGCGACTTTCTTTTCGGTCAAGACGAATACGGTTTCTGATTGCAGCCCGTCGCGGGGGCTTACGTCCATCAGGGTTATTTGTTTGGGTAAGTTCATAATTAGGTTTTCTGATGCGGCGAACCAGGATCAATCAAAGGCAGCAAGTATTGCTGAATTTCATCGAGAAAATCGTTCAGATAAGTGGCTCGACCACGCTGCCGAAGCAAACTCAGAGGTGTTGTCTGCCAACACAGTGCTTGTCGTTGATACCGAACTTCACCGCTCGCATACTCGTTGAGCAACGCCTGTAATATCATTTTCGGATCGTTAGCCGTGTTATGTCGTAAGTTTTCTGCGCGTGTGCGTGGGTCAAAGCCAAGCGTTTGTTGAAAGGCCATCAATTGTTGCTTTTCATTTTCGGTTTGGCATTCAAAGCCATGCAAAATCCAGGCCTCGCGTTTCCATTTCGGCGTAGCAATCACGACGACAAAAAGGCCATTGTTTTCATCTCTTGCCTGCAATAGGGCGGTACGACGCGAGACATCGTCGTCTAGGTCTTTGAATAAGATGAGGGCATCTATTTGGCGGGTTCTTTGCAGCTTTTCGGTAAGTTTAATGGTCTTATCAATTTCGGCGTAGCCGCTGCCTTTCGGTTCTTGAGAAATACGCCGTCGGAAACGTGCAATGCGATGAGTTTCGAGAAGTTTCTCTAGCAAGCCACCAGTCCAACGAGTAGCCTCGGTGCCAGGCTCAAAGCCGCCCCACTGCCGTAAAC
>JABFSD010000675.1 GCA_013140935.1 Acidobacteriota bacterium | reverse complement strand
CCATCACGACGGCAGTTTCTTCGTGCATTATTACGAAACCCGATTGCTGATTGCGCCGCGCTCGGCGAGTGCAATCCTCAAAGCGTTGCTCGAATCTCTGCCCTTGAAAACCGAAACCGCACAAACGCAACGTGCCGAACTCGAAAGCATTTTAATCGCGCTCGAACATCTGCCGCCGCGCCACGAACTCGACCCCGAACAAGTGAAACAGCGCCGCCGCGAAAAAGAAATTATCAAACGACGGCTGGCAGCTTTAGTCGGCACGCATCACGAAGTGAAGCTGGCGCTCGAACAAGTCGTGCATGAATTCAACGGCGTCAAAGGTGAGCCGCGCAGCTTTGACCGACTGGAAGAATTGCTGGCCGATCAGGCTTATCGGCTGTCGTTTTGGCGCGTCGCCGCTGACGAAATCAATTACCGCCGCTTTTTCGACGTGAACGAACTCGCTGCCATTCGCGTCGAGGAAGCGAAAGTTTTCACCGCCGTGCATCGGCTCGTGTTTGATCTGTTGCGCGCGGGCATCGTCACAGGCTTGCGCATTGACCACATTGATGGGCTGCTCGATCCCGCGCGTTATCTCGAACATTTGTGCCGCGTGTGCCAACGCGCGCAAAAAGGCGCGGCACAACCCCAACCCCTGCAATGTTATGTCGTCGTCGAAAAGATTTTAAGCCGCGACGAACGGCTGCGCCCTGACTGGGCGGCGCAAGGCACGACGGGTTATGAGTTTCTCAATCTGCTGAACGGCCTGTTGGTCGAATCGCAAAGCCAGACCGCGTTCCGGCAAATCTGGCGGCGGCTGGCGGGTGTGAATACCGATTTTGAAGACGTAGCTTATGAAGGCAAGAAACTGATTTTGCACGCAGCCATGTCCGGCGAATTGCACGTGCTGGCGCGCAAGCTGGAACGTCTCGCCGAACAGCATCGTTATTCGCGCGATTTCACGCTCAACAGTTTGCAGGAAGCGCTGGGCGAAGTGATCGCCTGCTTTCCGGTTTATCGCAGCTACATGCGCTTCGGCAAAAACGAAGCTCAACCCGACATCAATGCCGAAGATCGTCGCTCCATCCAACTCGCAGTGCGCCGCGCGCAATTACGAAATCCGTCGCTCAGCCAAACCATCTTCGCTTTCATCCGCTCACTGTTGCTGTTTGAAGAACCCGACGGACTCGCAGCCGAACAACAGAAAGAACGGCGCAAATTCGTGCTGCGCTTTCAGCAACTGACCGGCCCGGTCACGGCTAAAGGCGTAGAGGATACGGCGTTTTATCGCTATTACCCGCTGGCCTCGCTGTGCGAAGTCGGCGGCCATCCCGCGCGCTTTGGCACTTCTATCGCCGCTTTTCACGAAGCCAATCAACAGCGTCTGAAAAACTGGCCGCATACGCTGCTCGCCACTTCGACGCACGACACAAAACGTGGTGAAGACGTGCGCGCACGCCTCAACGTGCTGTCAGAAATACCCGCGCGTTGGAGCAAGGCCGTACAACAATGGCAACGGCTTAATCGCAAACTCAAACCGGTTGTGGACGATGCGCCCGTGCCCGATGCGCGCGAAGAATATCTGCTTTATCAAACCTTGATCGGCTCGCTGCCTTTTCATCTGGAGGACGAAACCGCGCTTCAGGCTTATGTTCAACGCATGCAGGATTACCTGGTCAAGGCGTTGCGCGAGGCGAAGCTGCATTCGAGTTGGCTCAATCCGAATGAAGAATATGAACAAGCCGTGCGCGATTTTATCGCGCGCATCTTGTCAGCCAACACGCCCTTTCTCGCGGCCTTACGTGAATTTCATCCGCTGATTGCACGAGCGGGAGCCTTTAATTCACTCGCGCAAACCTTGCTGAAAATCACCGTGCCCGGCGTGCCCGATTTTTATCAGGGCACCGAACTTTGGGATTTGAGTTTAGTAGACCCAGACAATCGCCAACCGGTTGATTACGCCACGCGACAACGGCTTTTCGCTGAGGTGGGCGAGTTCACTGAGGAATGGTTGCGACATCCGGCCGACGGCAAAATCAAATTGTTTACCACCAGCCGCGCGCTCGCGTTTCGACGCGATCACGGCGTGTTGTTTGAGCGCGGCGAATATCTACCACTGCCCAGCACGGGGGCACGCGCGCATCACGTCGTCAGCTTCGCGCGGCGTTACGCAGGGCAAACCGTCATCGTTGTCGCAGCTCGCTTTTTTGCCGCGTTGTTGGCTGAATCCGATTTGCCCATCGGCGCGCCTGTCTGGGGCGACACCCGCGTTCAAACGCCCGCCGATTTGTCAGGATGTTATCGCGACGCCTTCACTGGCACACAGGTTTGCATAAATAATTCAACCGAAGGATTGCCGCTCGCTGCGGTTGGTGAACGCTTGCCGTTGGCGCTGTTGGAGCGCGTGTGAGGCAAGCGTTATTGAATTTGATTGTTTCTCAGCGCGGCTTCTTCGTTGAGCGTAGTCAGCCACGAGGGCGACCACGAAGATTCGCTTTCTTCGCCGGTCGCCGAGGCTTTGCCGATGCCGCCGGGCGCGGGCAAACACTGATTGACCAAACCCATCAAGTGAGTGGTCAAGGCGGGAAAGCACGAGTTCACCTGATCGGCGATTTTGGCCGGCAGCGAAAGCACGACTTCGCCCTCACGGTTCTTGCAAGCCGATACGATCTGACACGCAGCCCGCTGGGCGCTCATCGAAGTGAAAGGCAGTGCATCGCTGATGCTGAACCAGGCGTATTCCGCGCGGTGCTGTCCCTTGAACGTAGCGTTGCGTGGGCTGCCGGTGCGCATCAGTCCCGGATAAACCGTCGTCACCGCAATGCCGTCTTTCTTGAGTTCGGCCTGCAAGCCTTTCGATAAACCAGCGAGCGCAAATTTGCTGGCGCTATAAGGCATCAAATGCGGGACGCTGATTTTGCCGCCCATCGAAACGATATTGACGAGGTGACCGCTGCGACGTGCCTGCATATCGGGCAGCGCGGCGAGAACGGCATAGAGCGCCGCGAAATAATTGGTTTGCATGGCTTGCTCGAAATCTTCCGCCGTCATGCTTTCGACCGGGCCGACATTGATGATGCCTGCGTTATTGACCAGCACGTCGAGTTGGCCGAAATCGTTTTTGACTTCGTGGATAAGCGCCTCGACTTGTTGCCGATCATTCAAGTCGCAAGGCAAGGGCAGCACCGCATAACCTTCGCTGAGCAATTGAATGCTGGCGAATTTCAATTCTTTCTCATCGCGCGCACAGATCGCTACGCGCGCGCCTTGTCGCGCAAACTCGCGGGCCAGTTTCAACCCCAGACCGCGCGAACCGCCGGTGATCAATACGGCTTTGCCGGTTAAATCCTCAGCGGTGCATTTGCGCCACAGCGTGCGCGCCGCCACACAAGCGGCGGCTCCGCCCAGCGTGCAAGCCGCCAGCTTGCGCAGTTGCGCTTTTCGTTTCCTGCGCTGCCAGGGAAATAAATAATCGGCTGCCAGTTCCTTTACGATTTTGTTTTTTATGCTCATAGAAAATCACCTCTGTCAGAGTGGCGTGGGCGGATAAGTCAGTGGCTTTCCGCCCGCCTTTCGCTGGACGCAAATTCCTCTTCGTTAAATAGCAACTCGCGCAGCTTTCGCATACCGCTACCAATGCCGCGTTGAACCGTTGATGGCGACATACTGTATTTGATGGCAATTTCGTGATGCGTAAGGCCCTCGAAAAAAGCACACTCGATCAAGGCCCGCTGGGTTTGATCGAGTTGCGGCAGCGCGCGCCGTATGCGTTGACGTTGCTCGTCGAACATAAAAATTTCGGACGGGCCGTCGTCAAAATCGTCCAGCGTAATCTGGTCGGATAAAGGTTGAACCGATGCCGCAGGCGAAGCGGCGCGCAACCAGGTGATGGCTTGCTGACGCGCAATAGTCAAAATCCAGCAAGAGGCTTTAGCGCGTTCCGTATCAAAGGCGTGAGCCTGCTGCCACGCTTGCTGATAAGCGTTTAACGTAATCTCTTCTGCCACGCGCGATTCTTTGACAATGTGTAAGGCCAAACCGAAAACCAGCCGGTTTGACTGGTCATACAATTCGGCGAGCGATGCTCTATCACCAATCGCCATGCGACGAATCAATTCTGACCAACTCTGATCGTGAGGCGCAAAACCTTGCGGTGTTTTGGCGGTTGCTGCATTGACTGACATAGTTCTTCTCCTCGCCTCATAAAACGCCACACCATGCGGTTATTGTTTAGCGCTGCCTGGCGCTGCCATTTTGCGATGCTGTTCAGCCAATAAACTCGCGGGGGTTACATTAGCGACAGCCGCCTGTAATTTGTTTTTCCAACCGCTAACGATGTCGCCATCGCCGCGCATCATGGCTTCAAAACCATTCTGGGCGACCTCGGTCGGATCGTCCTTTTCCTGTTGCCCTACTTTGGTATCAAGCATGTCGGCGCGTTCAAAAAACTTTGTTTCCGTAGCGCCGGGCATTAAACAGGTAACCGTGATACCCGTGTCTTTCAATTCATTCCGCAAAGCAAAAGAGAAAGAATCAATAAATGCTTTGGTGCCGTTATAAACCGCCTGAAATGAACCCGGAATGAAACCCGCGATAGAACCGGTGATAAGAATGCGTCCCTGATTGCGGGCGCGCATTTCATTGCCTACTTTGTGAATCAGATAGATCGTGCCCGTGATATTGGTGTCTATCACGTGTCGAACCTCATCGAAATTTTGATCGAGAAAGGCGTGGCCGAGTCCGTGCCCGGCATTGGCAAGCAAGGCGTCAATGGGTCGCCCGTTGGCGGCGGCATAAAGTTTGTCGACGCCTGCGCGAGTGGCAAGATCGGCTTCGACCGCCTCGACGGCACCGCCTATCGCGCGCAGTGCCTGCGCCGTGCGATGTATGTCAGGTTCATCGGCGGCAATTAACAAATCGAATCCGTTCTCAGCACAAATTCGCGCGAGTGAATAACCAATGCCACTGGAAGCGCCAGTCACAATGGCGAATGAACGAGATTGAGAATTCATAAAACAGGTTTCCTTTCGTTAGAAATAGGGCAGGTTGATCCCCCGCCCTACATCAGCAAGCTAAATGTCATACGCAGTTTATTTGCTTAGCTGACCGCGCACTGCGCCGTTGGGAAACTCTGCGTTATGAACGTTGACATAAAAATTGGCCGGGTTATCCATTATGTCTGTGATCAGAGCTTTGTCGGCACTCGCGCAACCTTTCCAAGTGCCGTCAGCCGCCGCCTTGAGTTGCACTTTGACATCGCCTGCCTGACCAGCGGCACCCGCGTGGATGTGGGCTGCTGTGGGCGCTTGAATGCCTTTCACGCTGATGTCGTAACAGACCTGCCCCTGACCGTGATTCAGCCTGAGGCTGGCTGTGCCGCTGCCGTCGCTATCGCCCGGCCCGGGCACTTCTGCCGCACCTGACAGTTCGACCATCATCGGCTTGCCGCCATGGTCTTTACGTGGATTCATTTCTTTTTGTGCTCGCGCGAAATTGGCAAAGCCAAATAACGCCAGCGTAATCAACACCACAATAAAAATTGGTTTGCGCATTTAATACCTCCAAACATTAAGCCAAAAGCCAGTGTTAGCTATTAGCGGTAAAAAGTTGAGTGTCCGTAAGGCATACTCACCTGACTAGCTTCGGGACACTCTCTGGCGCGATCTGTACGATGCGAGGGAGCGCGCGCTTTAACAAAAACCATTTATTCCCAACCGAGCCAAAATTAGGCCGACTTAGTTGGATATTCAGGTTCTCGCTGAACACACAGCAATGCGAGTGCCACAACAGCGACTGCTTACAAATTCATACAAACAGGTGGGTCGTAGCTAAGTACAGGCTGCTATAATTTATATTTCCGGGAAGAGATATTCCGAGCAAGGAGCGTTACTCGATCAATGCGTAGGAATAATTACGGGCTTTACTTCAGCGGTTTCTATACCTGTGATGGCTTCGCTGGCGTTCTGTGAGGAATGTTTGCGCAAGCGAAAGTTGAGGGTTTCGACCAACACCGAAAATGCCATAGCGAAATAAATATAACCTTTGGGAATGTGCTGACCTAAGCCTTCGGCTAACAGCGTCGTACCAATTAAAAGCAAAAAGCTGAGCGCCAGCATCTTGACCGTCGGATGGCGTTCGACAAAGCCGCCTAACGGGCCTGCGGCAAACATCATAAATCCGATGGCGATCATCACCGCCGCAATCATGACGCCGATTTGATCTACCATCCCGACAGCGGTGATGACAGAATCAAGTGAGAAAACCATATCCAGCAAACCGATCTGAATAATTATGCTCGCGAACGATGCGGTAGCACGCGTCGAACGGTTATCTAACTCTGCGCCTTCCAACGTACCGTGAATTTCGTGCGTTGATTTACCGAGCAAAAAGAGTCCGCCCAGAATCAGCACAATATCGCGGCCTGAAATTGCCTTTCCTAAAACGTTGAAAAGCGGCGCAGTCAACCCGATGACCCACGAGAGAGAAAGCAAAAGTAAGACGCGCGTTGCGAGCGCCAACACCAGTCCGATCGTGCGCGCAGGCGCTTGCTGTGCCGCTGGCAATTTGCCCGAGAGAATGGAGATAAACACGATGTTATCTATTCCCAACACAATCTCTAACGCGGTGAGCGTCAGCAATCCGAGCCACGCCTGCGGGTCTGTCAACCAATCCATTTTATTTCTCGTTCAAGTTTACTGAGTTGATTTCCGCTGTCGTGCTGATTCCACTTTGCCGCCGCGTCCTTCACAAAGGTTCTTGATGGATTGCAGCGCTTTTTCCAGCCCTTCGTTGATGGCTTGCTCACGACCGCCATCTTGTTCGTCCATTGCTTGCCAGGCCGGGGTTTGCGGATCGAAGCTCAAATGAACCGTCACCTCGCAGCTTTTGCCGCCGGTTTGTTTCACTTGCAACCATCCCTGATAGCTGCTCTCGCCGTCAGAACCCCACTCCATACGCTGCTTCGCCTTGTCTACCCGAAAAAATCCCGTATCTTTATATTCTTTGCCGGGAGCCTGACCTTCGATCTGAATGCGATCCTCGCCTGCATGTTCAGCGTGGCGCACCGTGGGCAAATATTGCGGCAGATTATTAACGTCTGAAAGAAAGGAAAATACCTGATCAGACAAAGCATTGACGGTTTTTGATTGCTCGAATTCCTGCATAACTTCCTCTTAAAAAAAATATTCGTCCAAGCCAACGCGAGCGAGAGAACTTTATCAAGAAGCGCTCCCGCTCGCGTCGCTGTGGGGAAATGGATTTAACGATAAATGTTGCGGCCTTTATGGTTCCTCCATTCGCTCTCGAAATAAGAAGCATCTTCCGGCGTACGCGGATTGACACCCATCACGATGCCGCCATTCTTGATGTCGGTCTCATATAGCCGAGCGCGCTCTTCGGGAATGCCGGCGCCGATCAATGCGCCGATGATGCCGCCCGTGGCACCGCCTGCGCCCGCGCCCGCGAGTCCCGCCAACAAAGGCCCGGCCACGACCAGACCTAATCCGGGAAAGACTGCCGTCGTGCCGATGGCGGCAATCGCGGCGGCAATGCCGACCGCTGCCCCGCCAATGGTTGCGCCGACGCCTGCCCCTTCCATCGCCTTGCTGCCCAGTTCCGTTTTCGAGGCAAGCGTAGAGTCGTCATCGAAATACTTCTTGCGCGTATCGTCGGACATCAGCAGATTCACATCATCGTGCTTATAACCACGACTGAGCGTTGAGTTATAAGCTCGCTCAGCCGAATCGCGATCGCTGAACGTGCCCGTCACCCAACTGTTAGCGGACTGACGCACGTTGGCATCAATATTTTTGCTCTCGCTTCTTTGCGTACCTGTTTGAGTAGCCATGTGATTTGTTCTCCTTGAATATAGGTGTTGCGCAGCAAGTCAGCGACACTGTCGGCGTCGCCAACACTGCATTTTGTATCTCGCCGGAACACCGACGCAGACGCTTTTCATAACAATGCATCCCAATGCAACTCCCGTTCCCCGCGTCAAAACGCTCGCTACTTCACTCGTTTCCACTAAATAAAACAGAAAAGCGCCCACATCCGGCATATTTCATTGACCCTGCGTATCAAGCGTATACGTAGGTGTTCTGCACACATTCGAGTTACTTTTACGCACTCGCGGTCACCGTTTTTTTGACAGATGTCTTCTTTTTTTTCTTGCCGCGGCCCGAACCGCTTTTTTTGCCGCCGCCGTCAATTTTATTCACGGTGGCCCAGGCGCGTGCTTCTGCTTCCTCTTCAGACAGACCGCGTTCGCGGTAACTGTCTTCGATGTGTTCTGCCTGACGTATTTGCTTGTCGGTATATTTAGACTTATCACCTCTCGGCATATTAAAAATTCCTTCGGTTAAAAAATAAATAAGGAGGCGAATTCTTCATTCGCCTCCTTATTTATTTTTTGCCAAAATCGCTCAGGCTCCCGCAATCGGATTGCGTCCCTGGATGAGGCGAATAACCATCACCACGAGCGCGACCACGAGCAGCAGGTGAATAAATCCTCCCAGCGTATAGGAAGTCACCATGCCCAAAAGCCAAAGCACTAACAAAACCATAAAGATTGTCCAAAGCATAATTGTCTCCTTACTTTTGCTGGTCGCTCACTGCCAACTCGTTAGTGATGGCATCAGCCGACCTGTGTTACGAACTTATTTTCCAGCAATAGCACGGCCCGCTTTCTCAACGGTTTCTCCGGCTTTGCGCTGCACTTTTCCCGCTTCATGTTGCAATTCACCGGCGACCGCCTCTGCTTCGCCTTCGGCTTCTAATTCTTCGTTACCCACGAATTCACCGACTTTATCTTTGATGTTGCCTTTCACCTCTTTCGCTTTCCCCTTCACTTCGTTCTTGTTCCACATATCAGTTTACTCCACTAGTGTCCGGTTAAACAAATTATCAGAGCTATAAGAGGTTGGCTTATAGCCAGTTACGACGATTTTTCGATTTTTCGATTTCAGCAGAAGGCCAAAGACTCGTAGCCTCTCTGGCATGAACCAC
>JABFSD010000891.1 GCA_013140935.1 Acidobacteriota bacterium | reverse complement strand
GGCGGGCCAATCCATACATCATGACCAAATCGGCGCGCTGCTCGGTAAAGGCGGCATGGGTGAAGTCTATCAAGCCCGCGACACGCGGCTTGAGCGCACCGTTGCGCTGAAAGTTTTGCCCTCAGACCTGGCGATGGATGCCGACCGCATGCGCCGCTTCGTGCGCGAAGCCAAAGCTGCCAGCGCGTTGAACCATCCGCACGTCGCCACGATTTATGAAATCGGTGAAGCCGACAGCGTGCATTTCATTGCGATGGAATATGTCGAAGGCCAAACGCTCGCCGCCAAAATCAACGGCGCGCCGTTGCTGCTGGCCGACCTCGTCGCCATCGGCAGCCAGATCGCTGACGCCCTCGACGAAGCGCACGGCAAAGGTATCACGCACCGCGACATCAAACCGGCCAACGTGATGCTCAACGAACGCGGTCAGGTGAAGGTGCTGGATTTCGGATTGGCAAAGGTCGCGCATTCAGAACTGTTGCCGAAGGCTGATGATTCCGAGACGACTACGCCGGGCTTGGTGCTGGGAACCGTGTCGTATATGAGTCCCGAACAGGCGCTGGGACGCGACGTCGACCATCGCTCCGACCTGTTCAGTCTCGGCGTAGTGCTTTACGAAATGGCGACGGGACGCTTGCCTTTCGCCGGAGCCAACACAGTCGAGACGCTGGATCGGCTGTTGCACGCGGAGCCGGAAGGATTCGATGCAAACGCGCCTGCCGAATTGGAACCCATTGTGCGCAAGTGTCTGGCGAAGGAGCCGGCGGCGCGTTACCAATCAGCGGCGGATTTGCTAGCTGATTTGCAGGCGTTCGCCACAGGCCGTCAGTCGCAAGCAGAGACGGAGAGACAGCGAGACAGCGAGACGGCGAGACGCGCGCCAATGCGTTATTCAAGCGTTGGCGTTTTGGCGGTTTGCACACTGTTGTTGTTGCTCGTCGTGTTGGGTTGGCGGGCGTTATCCAGTTTCAGAAACATCAGCGATGCCACGCGCCGCGCGGTTCCGGCGCTGCAACTGCGCCGCTTTACGGCTTCGGGCAACGTCGTCACGGCGGCGCTTTCGCCCGACGTCAAATACGTAGCGACGGCGTTGGAAGAAGGCGGCTTGCAAAGCCTGTGGCTGAAACAGGCGGCGGCCAATGCGAGCGGCGTACGACTGATTGCGCCCGCAGCGGTTGAGTATTGGGGGCTGACCTTTTCGCACGACAGCAATTTTATTTACTACCTTTCGTGGGTGCGCAATCAATCCGACCCTGAGCTTAACCAATTGCCGGTGCTGGGCGGCACGCCGCGCCGTTTGCCGCTCAATCGTCTGGACACGCCGGTCAGCCTTGCGCCCACGGGTGATCGCTTGACCTATGCCATATCTTCTCCGTCCAGGCGGGAATCCTACGTAATGGTCGCGCCGGTTAACGGCGAAAGAGGCGAGATATTGGCGAAACGCGCGGAGCCAGGCTTTATGGCGTCTTATCCGGGCGGGCCGGCCTGGTCGCCAGACGGCCAAGTCATCGCTTACGCAGCGACCGGTCAAATGGAAGGCGACCGCCGTCCAATGCACGTTTTTGTGGTGAACGCGGCGGACAAATCCGAACGGCAATTGAGCAAACAAAGCTGGGCGCAAGCGGGGCGCGTCACTTGGATGAACGATGGCACTGGTCTGGTGGTGTCGGCACGGGGAGACGGCGAAGGCCCGCGCCAACTCTGGTTCGTTGCCTGGCCTGACGGAACTACGCACAAGATCACGAACGATTTGCACGATTACGACGGCGTCAGTCTGAGCGCCGACGGCCAGACGCTGGCGGCGGTACAAACCCAGAACACCTTCACGATTGCCGTGGCGACGGCGGCGAATCTTTCTCAGCCCACTGATATATACGCTGAAGTCAGTCATGGGAATGAGCGCCATGTCTGGACGCCCGATCAACGGCTGCTTTACAACTCGCGCGTCAGCGGCAACTGGGACATCTGGGTGATGAATAAAGACGGCAGCGGCCCACAACAACTCACGGTTGATCCGCACAACGACACTATGCCGACGGTTTCCGCCGACGGCCGCACTGTCTATTTCACTTCTGATCGCACGGGGACGGCCAACCTCTGGCGTATGGCAATAGACGGCAGCGGCGCGACACGTTTGAGCAACGACGCAGATCAGTTCTTCCCCGAAATTACCCCCGACAGCCAATGGCTGTTTTTTCAACACGGTGCCCCTCCCAATGCAAACACCATCTGGCGCTTGCCGCTGGCGGGTGGCGCACCGTTACGCGTCAGCGCACAGACGATGGCGGAACGACAGGCGACACGGCCTGCTATTTCACCTGACGGTCAGTGGTTGGCTTACGTCTCATTGGATGAAAACGGATGGGGTGTGATCCTGCGCGCCATGAACAGCGGCCAGGTCGTCAAACGATTTAACTTTCCTTCCAACATCGGGCCGCGTGACGTGCGCTGGATGCATGACGGACAAGGGTTGGCTTACGTCGTGCTGGAAAAGGGCGTAGCCAACCTCTGGGTGCAACCGCTGAATGGCGCGCCGCCCAGCGCGTTGACGCATTTCAAGACGGGGCGCTTTTCCGTCTTCGCCTGGTCGCCCGATGGCAAGTGGCTGGCTTATCAGCGTCAAGCGGCGACCAGTGACGTCATCTTGTTGCGCGACTTCAAATAACAGTGCAATCAGCGCAAACCGCGTATTGCCGTCATGGGCTGCCGCGCCTCTTTAATCATCTCTTCCAGCGATTGCCGCAAGCGCGGATTCAACTGCAAACATTGATCGAAATCTTGCTGCGCTTCCGGAGCGTGGCCTTGCCGCAAGCGCATGACGCCGCGCGTGCAGTAAGCATC
>JABFSD010000354.1 GCA_013140935.1 Acidobacteriota bacterium | reverse complement strand
GGAAATCACGGCGCGCAACGCTGCGCGTTCGACGAACTTCAATGGCACGTATAACTTTTCGCCTGATGTGAACAATCCGCTCAACAATGGCTATGGTTATGCCAATGCGATTTTGGGTACGGTGACCAGCTATCAGGAGGCTTCAGCGCACCCTGACGGTCACGCACGCTACAAACAGTTCGAGTGGTATGCTCAGGACACGTGGAAAGTTAATCAGCGTTTGACGGTGGATGCTGGTGTTCGTTTCGCGCTCGTGCAAGGCAGTTGGAGCGCGAATGACAAGTTGGCGCAATTTGAGCCGACACTCTATGACCGCACGAAACAACCGGCGCTCATACAACCTTATAACTGCACTGCTGCTGATCTGGCAGCTAATCCGACACTCTGCACGCCTTTACCTGGTCAAACGGTTCGCAGAATTGCGCGCGACCCTAATACTGGGGCGCTTCTTCCGGCAGTCAAAATTGGCACCTTTTCTTCCGTCGGCACGCCCTTTCAGGGCATGCAGGTTTATGACCAAAAAATCCTGAATCTGCCGCCCGTGCAAATCGGGCCGCGTCTCGGCATTGCGTGGGACGTGTTCGGCAATGGCAAGACGGCCATTCGCACGGGCGCGGGCATGTTCTATGACCGTTTCGCTGATGACCACGTGCTGCGTTCACGCGAACTGCCGCCGCTCGTCATTCAACCGATTGCGAATTACACGACGATCAACAACCTGGCGGCGACCCCGTTGAGTTTAAGCCCGGCCGGTGTGCAATTTCTCAATCGCGATTTCCGCCCACCCGCTGTTTATAACTACAGCTTCGGAATTCAACAAAACATTGGCTTCGGGACGATGATTGATGTTGCTTATGTCGGCAACGTGCAACGCCACTTGCTGATTTCCCGTAACCTGAACGCCACGCCTTATGGCGCGAACTTCAACCCAGCGAACCGTGACACGACGGTGGCGACGGGACCGTTGCAATCCAACTTCCTGCGTCCGCTGCCCGGTTATCTCGACGTGCTTTATTACGATTTTGGCGGTAACGGCAATTACAACGGCTTGCAGGTGCAGTTGAACAAACGCTTCAACAAGAGCCTGACGTTCAACGTCAGTTACACTTGGTCGAAGGCGTTGGATTACGTAGACGGCGAAGGCGGCACGGTGAATGCTTACATTAATCCGCGTGAGCGCAACTACGGCCCGGCGGGCTTTGACCGTCGCCAAATCTTCATCTTCAACTACACCTATAACCTGCCGAATTTCAGCAATCGCTTTGGCAAAAATCCCTTCACCAAGTATGCGTTGGATGGTTGGGAACTTTCAGGCGTAACAACTTTCCAAACGGGTTCGCCGGTAACGATAGGTTGCAACCCGCCGGGCGGTATCGACCTGACGGGCGCGACGGGCGCGGGCATTGATTCTCGCTGCGTGTTTTTGGGCAATCCTTATGACACGAGCGGATTGACCGACCAAAACATGTTCCGTTTCAACCCAAATGCTTTCAAAGTGCCGTTCTCAAGCGGCGCGGGTATCACGAATTGCGGCGCGGCTTGCGTCAACGGCGTAGGTAATCTCTCCAAAAATTCGCTCTACCTTCCGGGGTTGAACAATTGGGACATCGCGTTGTTCAAGAACATCCCCTTGGGCAATTCAGAAACGCGCCGCCTGCAATTCCGTGTAGAAGGGTTCAACTTCTTTAACCATACGCAATATACGGGTGTTGCCACCGGCGGGTCATTTAATGCGTCCAATGGGGTGATTATCAACAAGCCCACGGCGGCAGCTCTTGCTGCCAACCCGGCTCTTGCTCAAAATCCCATTGAGTTTGGACAGTTCAACGCGGCAGCGCCTTCGCGTCGCTTCCAGGTCGGGTTGAAGTTGTATTTCTAAAGGCTTCATTCTCAGTGTCTGGAATTTAACTGCCTTGCGCCGGAACGATGGAACCATTGTTCCGGCGCAAGTTTTATGTCGGCTTCTCACTCCCCCGTGAAGGAGATTCCCATGAAATTCATCCGTTCATTTCTTTTGTTAGCTTGTTTGACGTTGGCGGTGTTTACGCAATCAACGCCGAACGTACGCATCACCTGGATCGGTCAATCAGGCTTCATGATTCAAACTGAAAACGGCCCAGTCGTTTTCAGTGATCCGGCTCCGGCGAATTTCAATTTGCTGACGCCTACGACGCCTGCTAACGCGGTGACAGTGAGTCACGGGCATGGCGATCATACGGGTACGGCGGTCGTGCAGGGTACGCCGACCGTGATTGATGGACGCGTCAATCCGACTGAGTTGCGCGAAGTGATGGCGGCGGATACCACGTTCAAGATTGTGCCGGGCTTTCACGATGCGACTGTGAATTCGACTTCGCGCAACTCGCTCATCACCTGGACGCAAGGCGGCATTCGCTTTATGCAGGGCGGCGATTATGGGCAGACGACGCTGACCGATGCCCAGCGCGCCGCTTTGGGAGACATTGACGTAGCCTTCATCGCCGCCGCCAATCCTGCGTTCTCAACCGCCGTGGCGAAAAATTTCGTAGACCAGTTGGGCGCGCGTGTGACGATTCTCGCTCATTACCGCGCACCGTTAGGCGGCGCGGCGACGCTCGCCTCGTTGAAGGAATTCGGGCCGCTTTATTCAAAGCTGGTTTATAAATTCAGCGACGTGACCATCAACAAAAACACGCTGCCGACCGAACGCGAAGTCTGGATTATGCAGCCCAACGCCAACGCCGCCGCCGTCAACGCAGGCAGTTATGTCGGAGGGCAGCCGATGGCTCCGCTGTCATTGAGCGCGGTGTTTGGCAATTTCACGAACGCTACGACAGGCGCGGCGCAGAGCTTTCCGTTGCC
>JABFSD010000558.1 GCA_013140935.1 Acidobacteriota bacterium | reverse complement strand
GATCGTATTGTGCGCGCCTGAATTCGGCGTGAGCGTTTTGATGATTTCGCCGTTGAGCGCATTCACGACTTGCCAGGTCGGCCCCTCGAACGAGGGCACATACATCACCTTGCCGTCGGGCGAGAGTGCGATGCGGTCTGCGCCGCCGGGATACTCTTTGTCCCACTCCATTTTTTCTGTCACCAAATCCCAACAGGCGACACGCTTCGGCGTACTTAAATAAATTTTGCCGGTCTGCGCATTGGCGACGACACCTTTGACGTTTTCAGGCGGCTGGCCCGCTACGACCGGCCACGTGGCGATGCGTTTGACGAACTTATAACCCGCATCAATGTCGTAAACGATAAAGCCTATACCGCCGTATTCGACGTAATTGCGAATGCCGGGTTCGGCGGCATAAAGATAACGTTTGGTCGTTTTTGCGGTGGCAGGGAATTGCCAGCACAGTGCGGCAACAAACGCGCACCAGCACAAGGCTTTGAGCGAGAGTTTCATGAAAGTGTCTCCTAAGTTTGATGGTAAAGCGCGGGCATTGTATCGCAGAAGTGGCGCAGGCTTCAGCCTGTGACCCGTTGTGTGGACTTTAGTCCGCACTATTTCGATAGTAACGTCGAGCGGACTAAAGTCCACACAACGGGTCACAGGCTGAAGCCTGCGCCACGTTGGCAGGTTGCGGTACAAAGCGAGGCTGCGCTATGTTCCGCGCCATCCTGAGCGCAGCAGTTGGCGCTCTCACACATCAACGCCATTCACAAAAGGAAAAAGCAATATGTTGAAAGCCCCGTTCTTCGCACTGGCTCTTGTAGTCGTGTTCGTACTCGTTTGTTTGGCCCAACCACCAGCGCAACCGCAAGAGACTTACCCTGTTCATCCCGACGCGGTCGTCAAAGAAGGCGTACCCAAAGGCGAAATCATCACGCTGAATTTTGAAGGCTCGAAAATCTTTCCCGGCACGTGGCGCGAAGTGAAAATCTATGTGCCCGCGCAATACAAAGGCGACAGTGCAGCCTGCGTGTACGTCAATCAGGACGGCTTGCAATGGGGCGCTGATAAAGTCTTCGACAATCTGATTCATCAAAAGCAGATGCCCGTCACCATTGGCGTATTCGTCATGCACGGTCGCGTCAAAGCGCCCAATGCCGATGCGCTGGATCGCATGAATCGCAGCTTTGAATACGACGGCTTGGGTGACAATTATGCGCGCTTTCTGATCGAAGAGTTGCTGCCGTGGGTCGAACAACAAAAGACCGGCGATGGCCGCGCGATTCGTTTGTCGAAGAGCGGTAACGACCGCGCGATTGGCGGTTCATCGAGCGGCGCGATTGCCGCCTTCACCGCCGCCTGGGAACGGCCTGATGCTTTCTCGCGCGTGTTCAGCGCGATTGGCACTTACGTCGGATTGCGCGGCGGCGACCGCTATCACACGTTGATTCGCAAATATGAACCGAAGCCGCTGCGCATCTATTTGCAGGACGGCGCGAACGACAACAACATTTACGCGGGCGATTGGTGGATGGCGAATCAGACGATGGAACGTGCGCTCACGTGGTCAGGTTACGAAGTGCAACACGTGTGGGGTGAAGGCCAGCACAACGGACGCCACGGCACGGCGCTCTTTCCCGATGCGATGAAATGGCTCTGGAAAGACTGGCCTGCGCTGGTCAAACGCGGCACGTCGAAAAACCAGATGCTCAACGACATCGTGATGCCCGGCGAAGACTGGCAACTCGTCAGCGAAGGGCATCGTTTCACCGAAGGCCCCTCGGCCAACGCCAAAGGCGAACTGTTTTTCACCGATGGCGCGAACAGCAAAATTTTCAAAGTCGCGCTGGACGGCAAAGTGACGGAATTCAACAACGACTCAAAACGCGCGGGCGGCATGGCGTTCGGCCCCGACGGCAGGCTTTACACCGGAGCGGGCGCGACCAGTCAAGTGATTGCTTACGACGAAGCAGGGAAGGCTACAGTCATTGCCGACGGCATCAAGGTCAATGACATCACGGTCGCGCACAACGGCAACGTATACGTCACCGAACCCAACGTACCCGAAATCGAAAAGAGCAACCTCTGGCTCATCAAACCCAACGGCGAAAAGAAAGTCGTAGACACGGGGTTGAAATACTCCAATGGCCTCACGCTTTCGCCCGATCAGACGTTGTTATATGTCGCCGATTATCGTTCGCACTGGGTTTACAGCTATCAGATTCAGCCGGACGGTACGCTGACGCATAAGCAGCAATACTATTGGCTGCACGTCGCCGACTCGCTCGATATGAGTCAAGCCGACGGAATGCGCACCGACCGCGATGGGCGTTTGTATGTGGCTACGAAATTGGGTTTACAGATTTGCGATCAGGCAGGAAGGGTGAATGCGATTTTGCCTACGCCAAATGGCCGCGTCTCGAACCTGAGTTTCGGCGGCGCGAATCACGATACGTTATATGCGACGTGCGGCGACAAGCTGTTCAAACGCAAGCTCAAGGCGCGCGGCGCGCACGCCTGGGACGTGCCGGTGAAGCCAGCGGCTCCGCGTTTGTAATCGGTCTGCTTAGGTTTTCTTTCGTACAGCCGTCCCTGAATACTTTCAGCGGGCGGCTGCGCTTAACGTGGGGAGCACGAGGCCACCGCCTTGCGCTTCAGGACTCGCTGTTATTGGTCCAACCGCTTGCTGCGCCCGTCCGCTTGGGGCGCAATCGCACCCGTTGCTTTGATCGCGTTTTCCAGCACCGTCGAATCAATCGGCGCGGACTCGGCATCCATCAGTCGCATCGCATTTTTCAGCATGGAATAACCGTCACCGCCTTCGGCTAAAAACAACGTGCAGCCCAACGAGTAGTTTTTCTT
>JABFSD010000066.1 GCA_013140935.1 Acidobacteriota bacterium | reverse complement strand
GACGCGCGGCTCGCCTTCAACAGCAAGACCGATCATCACGGCGAATTCATCCAGCCTTTCGATGAACTGTTTCGTACCGTCCATCGGATCAACCATCCATACACGTTGATTGGTTAGCCGCGCCGTGTCGTCAGGCGCTTCTTCCGACAGGATGGCGTCTTGCGGAAACGCCTTTTGCAATTCGCGCACGAGCATTTCATTCGCGGCCTTGTCGGCAGCGGTGACGGGATCGTCGTAGCCCTTCCACTCCACCTGCGCGCCGTTGCGGTAATAATCCATCAGGATTTTTCCGGCTTCGCGCGCGAGTTGTCGTGTGACTTCAAGTTCTTTTTCCATGCGTGTTCGACTTCTTGGTAATCGTTTGCGAGGGTAGCTTACACTCTAACAACGGCTGCGCGTTTTAGCGAGCGCGGCACTTTCATCAAAACATCGGAGAAACTTATGTCTTTATTCGCCACGCCGTCAGGCACTGACCGCTATCGCCAACGCTTCGCCGCTTCACTATCAGCCGAACATTTTCGCGCCGCGCAAAGGCTGTGGATGTCTTCGCTGGGCTTGGGCACTTATCTGGGACAGCCTGACGCGACGACTGATGCTGCCTATCAAGCATCGGTCAAACGTGCGCTCGCGTTGGGTTGCAACGTCATTGACACCGCCGCCAACTATCGCTTTCAACGCAGCGAACGCAGCATCGGCGCGGCGTTAAAAGAATTGCCTGACGTGCCACGCGATGAATTCGTCGTCACGACCAAAGGCGGTTTCGTACCGTTTGACGGCGCAATGCCGCGCAGTCAAGCCGAGTTTCAGCAATATCTCAACGACACTTTCATCAACACTGGCATAGCCGCGCCGGAAGATTTCGTAAACGGCCAGCATTGCATGACGCCGCGCTATCTATCGCATCAACTCAATCAATCACTGCGCAACCTGCAACTCGACGCCGTAGACGTTTATTACCTGCACAACCCCGAAAGCCAGTTCGCCGCCGTCGAGCACGACGAATTTTATCAACGCTTGCGCACGGCTTTTGAATTTCTCGAATCCGCCGTTGCGTCCGGCAAGATCGCTTTTTACGGCACGGCTACGTGGAACGGTTATCGCGTGCCGACCAATAGTCACGAGCATCTTTCGCTTGAACGCGTCGTGCAAACCGCACGTGACATCGCGGGCGAAGCGCATCATTGCCGCGTCATTCAACTGCCGATCAATCTGGCGATGACCGAAGCCTTCACCCACGCCAACCAATCGCTCAACGGTCAGCAAGTTACCCTGCTCGAAGCCTCCGCCGCATTGGGCGTAACCGTGATGACCAGCGGTTCGTTGATGCAAGCGCAACTCACCGCCGGCTTGCCGCCCGTCGTCGCCGAAGCCTTTCCCGGCTTGGCGACGGATGCACAACGCGCGTTGCAATTCGTACGCTCAACGCCCGGCGTGACGACCGCGCTCGTAGGCATGAGCAACGTCGCGCACGTCGAAGAAAATCTCGCACTCGCGCGCACGGCTCCGGCGACGGCTGAACAATACCTGTCGCTTTTCAGCAAAGCATAAATTCATCAAAAGGCTCATCGCATGCAGATCAAAACCGAATTCATAAACATCCCCATCGGCGACACGACGATGCGTGCCTTCGTCGCCGCGCCCGCCACCGCAGGCCGCTATCCCGGTATCGTACTTTTCACCGACATCTTTCAACTAGGCGATTCCGTCTGTCGCACGATTGGCCGACTCGCGGGTTACGGCTTTGTCATTGCCGCCCACGAAATCTTTCATCGCCACGAACCAGTCGGAACCGTTCTCGAACAAAACGACGCAGGCATCGCGCGCGGCATGGCGGCGCAAAAAGTCATGCCCGTCGCGCAATTCGACTCAGATTGCCGCGCTGTCATCGCAACCCTGCAACAACATCCGCAAGTAGATGCAGACAAACTCGGCGCTACAGGATTTTGCATCGGAGGCCATCTCGCCTTCCGCGCGGCGCTGCAACCCGAAATTAAAGCAGCGGTATGTTTCTATCCTTCGTGGTTGCACAGTGGATTATTGGGCGCAGGGCAACAGGCCGATTCCTTGCAACGCGCGGCTGACATTCGCGGCGAACTGCTCGTGTTGTTCGGTTCGCTCGACACGCTCGTGCCGCCCGCAGGCCGCGCGACGATTGAAGCGGCATTGCAACAAGGCGGCGTGAAATACGAAACGCGACTATATGAAGCCGCGCACGGCTTCGTCCGCGAAGACCGCGCAACGCACGATCCTGAATGTACCGATGCGGCGATGGCGGAAACGGTGAAATGGTTTCAGCGGGTGCTGGCTTGAGTGTGGTTAGCGCGTGACCTCGCGCATCTCTCCCACCCGCAAACTCAACGGCGCAGTCTTGAATGCCAACGCCGCGCCTGGCGTATCGTCCGCTTTCAGCAAAAACATTTTGCCCCACGCCTTCACTTGGCAGCGCGGCTCTGGCGGCGTTACGTCCCGATTGGTGAAGGTTTCAGGCAGTGCATCGCAGCGCACCGCCAGCTTTTCGATTTGCGCCGCTTCAACCACGCGCGGCAAGCGCACCGTCGTCCGCGCCCAGCCGTTGCGTGTAATGCGAAACGAAGGATTACCTAGATCAGACGCGTACCATTGCGCGTCGCCTTTCAGCTTCACCAAAAAACTCAGGCCCGCGTTTTGCACTTCGCCGTCAAAGTCTAAATAAAGGTAACGACGGAAGGGCGCAATTTTCAGCCGCATGCCGCTGAGTCCGGCGATTTCGTCATCGGTTTTGGCGATGCGATTTTCGCGCAATATTTCTGCCGCCATCACGCGATGCGACCACGGCTGCAAATCCATCACCGATTCACGCGTCATCTTCAGGCTGTCGTGTTCGACGGGCGCGAGCGCGAAACGCATCGTCTGGGCTTCTTTTCTGAACGGCTGATCAGCGAAGTTGTTGTTCACCGTCGCGACGTAAAGCACCGGATGTTGCGCGAGCTGCTCGCCTTGAAAGGGCAGCACGCGATGATTCGAACCTTGATATTCGGCTTTGGCGATTTTTCCGGCGGCGTCAAGCGTGACTTCATAAACCCACTCGATGTCGGTTGCGCGTCCCCAACGCGCCATCAGCGCAGCGGTTTGTGTGCCGCCGTCTTCATTGGTGAAGATCACCGAATAACGAATCATCAACGCTTCGCCGGGTACGAACTCATAAGACAACAGCAACGGAATGTCGCTGAATCGCCCTAACGTATCGAGCCGCGCAATCAATACCGGCGCATGCGCGACCGCCAATTGCGTGCGCGTGTCTTTGCTGGCGTAAGGCAGAACTTCTGCCGCTTGAATCAACGGCGCTCCGGCTTGCGCTGCGGACTGTTTCGCGTTGTGCGTGATTTGTAACTGATGCTTCCCGGCAGCCAGCTTGCCGAGCGACAAGTGATAAGTGAAAGCCGAAGCTCCGCCGAAAAGAAACAGGTCTTGCTGATAAGCGCCGTCTACGTTGATCGTCACGACGGCGGCTTCGCGTCCTTTGACAGCCCAGTCGGCATTGGGCGATGACGCGGTAAGCGCGAGCTGCGCTTCGCCGTCAGCGGCCAGCGTGAAAGATTTTTCGTAAAGGCTTTGCGCCTTAGCGACCGCCCCCGCGCCAAACCACAGCAGTGCGCCAAATATCACAGCCACTCTCGTCATTCGCACAACCGTAATCCTCATAAAAATATTCCTTTGCCATAAGTGAATCACTTTTTCGGCCAAGCCAGCTTGCCCATTTCGCGCCACGTCGTCAGCTTAATGCCCAGTTCTTTGATGAGCGCCGCAACCTCAGGGTCTTTGAAGGTTTGATAATCAGCCTAGCGATATTCCCACGCGCCGGTGATGGCTTTGAGTTCAGGGTCATCCAGGCCGAGATGAATGATGAGCATCGTCACGCCCGGCTTCAAGTTTTTCAGCAAGTTGATATAAGCCGGTTTGCGTTCGGCAAAATTCTTGCCCGGCACACCAGTAACTAAATAATCGAGTAACACAAAGCCGTCGCTCTCGATGGCTTTCAGCGCATCTTCGCCAATCGGCGAACCGGTCGCCTTGCCGTAAGCAATCGCTTCGGGCGTAGCTCGCATCGCCATCACCGGAATGCCGTATTCCTTGCCGAGCTTGGTGTATACGTCAAAAAAATCCTTGCGCGTATAAAGCGTGCCCATATGCGTGTCGAGGTGCGTAGGCTTGATGCCCAACGCCATCGCACGATCAATTTGCGCACGTAACTCAATTTCAATTTCCTGCGGCGTAGCGTTTTTTGCCGTGTCGCGTTCTGAACGCCACATATAACCTTCCGGGTCGAGCAATCCTTTAACCTTGTCGTGCGGCGCTACGGGACGCCAGCGATAGTTTTTCCATTCGCTGGTGAGCGTGAGGTGCAAGCCGAAATCTACTTGCGGATTGGCTTTGGCGTAAGTCGCAATCTCCAACAACCACGGGCACGGAACCATGATGCTCGCCGAAGTCACCATCCCGTGTTTCAACGCTTCTATCGTAGCGAGGTTGACGTTGTGCGACATGGCTACGTCATCGGCGTGGATGATGAGTAACTTGTCGTTCGCGCCGTAACCCATCCGTTGCGCAGTGGTTTGAGCACATGAGCTACTCGCAAGCAGCGCGAGTAACATAAAAGTGAGAAGACCTTTCATAGAAATAATAAGGAACCGCGTTCGTAGTTCCGCCTTTAGGCGGTGAGGCTTGGGTATGCCAAACCGCCGCCTAAAGGCGGAACTACGAACGCGGTTGGTGATTTGAGCTATTGCTGTGCGGCGGCACTAAGCTGGCGAATACGGTCGCGCAAGGTATTCGTAAAACAAACGACTTCTTCATCCATCGCGCCGCTGGCTTTCAACGCCGAGCCGATTTGGGCGTCAGTTACTTTTCCCAGATATTGCATCAGCCATTTTACTTCCGATGATTTAATCCCGGTCTGAAAGCCCGTGCGATGTTGGCCGGAATAACCGAAACGCACTTCGCCGCCCTTGACCTCTTTAACGAAATCGCCGGTTTGTGAAGTAAAACCTTTGCAATCCCATTTCTCGCGGCTCAATACGCCGCCCCACTTGCCCATCGCGCCGCCCCAGTCGGTGACCAAATAACGCGCTTCGGTCGGATATTGAAAAATCGAAGTATTCGATCCGCGTCCGGCGTCGCGTACGTCTTTGTTATCCCAGTTCGAGACTAACATCATTATCACTTTTAATCCGGCGAGTTCCGGCTTGCCGACGAAGGGATTTTCGGCGTAAGCCCAGCTTTCTTTGTCTTCGAGTTTTTTGACGCCTTTTTCTTTTTGGCGTTCAAAGCGTGCGTTGGTGAATGCGCCCGTCGCCGGATCGAACTGGTCTGCTTTGGTGCGCGTCGGCTTGCACGTCACACCCGTGACCGTACCGCTCGCTATGAAATAAGACGGCTCGACAAAATAACCTACGGCCCAAGCTAAACGTGAAGCGAAGGTCTCGGCATTAACCTCCGAACCGAATTTCATCGTCCATTGCACCTTGTTGGCATCGCGGACTTTTATTTTCGGATTCGTGCCGGAAAACGACTCTTCCATGAAAGTGAAAGGCGGTTTGGGTGCGGCTTGTCGTCCGAGCGGGCCGCCGACCAGATCGAGTTTTTCGACTGCGCCCGGGTCTTTCCACAACAGCGGTGTGCCGGTGGGTTTCAGTGGTGTGGCCGACGGCGCTTCATCGTCTTTCGGGCGCTGGCACGACGACAGCGATTGCGCGAAAGCCGGAGTAACTAAAGCGACGAATAACACGATAGCAAAACAAGTACGTTTCATAGGGTAAGTCTCCTTTGAAGTAACTACGGCAAGCTGTAGGGCAGGTTAGCAACCTGCCCTACAGCTTGCTAAAACAACAGCTTCAACCCGAACTGTACGCGGCGCGGGCTGTTTGCCGAACGAATGCTGCCGAACGAGGGCGAGCCCAAAAAATTATCCGGCAAATCGAAGTTCGTATGGTTAAGCAAATTGAAAAATTCGGTGCGGAATTGCAGGTTCAGATTTTCTTTCAAACCGGTATTTTTCACCAGCGAGAAATTCACGTTTTGATAGCCCGGCCCGTCGAGAATATTGCGGCCTGAGTTACCAAACGTACCCGGACGCGAGAAACTAAACGCCGCCGTATTAAACCAGCGTTCCGGCGTAGGGTTGTCGAGCTTGGCCTGACCGATCAACAGCGGGCGATCATTCGCGCCGAAACCTAAATTGGCGCGTCCCGTGTTGCTGTTATCAATATCGGAAAGCAAAGCCACGGTCAGCGGACGTCCGCCTTGAAAAACCATTACGCCATAAGTTTGCCAACCACCGAATAACTTATCTTTGCCGAAGGGCAGGTCATAAGAATAACTCAGCGAGAAACGATGCCCGATGTCGAAATTCGACCGCCCGCGTTCGGCGCGCAGGTTATAGCTATCCTGCGGGAAATTCGGATCAGCTGCGCTGTTAAAAAAGCCCGAAGCGTTATCAATGCTCTTCGACCAGGTATAACTCGCCAACACCGAAAGCCCTGCGCTCAGGCGTTGTTGCAGTCGCGTTTGCAAACTGTGGTAACTCGAACTCGCCGACGATTCCTGTAACAGGATGTCTTCGAATTGCGGATTAGGACGCAAATAAGAAATCAGCGGATTGGGCAAGCGCGGGCCGGGTTGCGGTTGGTTCACGTCACGCGCGGCCAGCAACTTCGTGCCTTTTGAACCAACGTAAGCGACTTCCAACACGCGGCTGCCACCGAGTTGTTGCTGCACGCCTAAGTTCCAATGTTGGACGTAAGGCGTGCGCAAGTCGCGTTGAAACGCCGAAGCCGAACTCGGCAAGGCGAAAGGGAAGTTGGACGGGAACGGATTATTCACGAACAACGGAAATTGTTGCAGCGGGAAATAAAAGCTCAACGTGAAATAAGGCGCGCTGAAATAAAGCCCTTCGCTCGGAGCCAGCGGCGATTGGTCGTAATAAATTCCGTAACCGGTGCGCACGACGGTGTTGTTTTTAATCGTCCAGGCCAAGCCGAGACGCGGTGCGAAGTTATTTTTATCAGCGTTATAACCTGAACGCGGTATGCCGTTTTGTCCGACGGGAACCAGCTTGCGTTGCGTTAAGTCATAAATGTTGGCGCGGTCGGTCACGTCTACGCCGGGATCGTTGTATTCATAACGCAAGCCGACCGACAAGGTTAGGTTACGGCGCAAACGATAGCTGTCATTGGCGAAGAAGTTATAACTCTCGGCACGCAAGTGTTGTGGGTTGTCTAACTTAGCTCCGCCGGTGAAAACGGGTACGCCGAATAACAAGTCGGCGAGTGCGTTGCCGGTGATGGCGGGCACGGGGCGTCCGGTGGCGTCGAGCGTGAAGGCCGAGAAGGTCAAAAAGCCGCGCGATTGCACGTCACGAAAAGCGTTTTGCTGAATCTTGCGAACGTCTGCGCCGAATTTAACTAAATGCGCGCCGCGCGACCACGTAGCCGTATCAAGCAACTGATAGGTATTCGTCGCGCTAAATTGCGGACTGTTATATTCGTGGCCGATGGGTGAATAACCCGTCAGCGTAATAAAGCTCAAGCCGAAATCGCGCGGGTTGCGCGATAACTCAGGCATACCTACTTGTTGGTTGATGCTGACGCCGTTGCCTTCCTGCGTAACAGAACTCGCGGTGCGGCTAAAAGCTATGCGTAAGTCATTCACGAACGCTGAAGAAAAAATATGCGTTTCGCTGAACATCAGGTTTTGTCCGCGACGCGGGACTTCGTTGCCGTAACCGGGAACTTGCGCAAAGGTCGGCCCGGCGAAAGGTTCGAATAACAAACGATCATTAAAACTATACCGAAAGGCGAATTGCGACTTGTTATTGATTTGATGGTCAAGGCGCACGTCGAATAAATCATTGCGGTCGCGTTGCGTGGGCGAAGAAACATAATTCGCAAACGGCGTAGCGCGATTGGGCAGCGGATATAACGCCGCGATGCGTGCGCCTACGGGGTTGATGAAAGGTGCGGGCAAGGTGTTACCGGGAAAGGGAAAACCTGCGCCTTGCTGGCCTTGCGGAATTACCGGCTTGGGTAACAAGCTGGCAGAAAAATCGCCGCGCCGTTCGGCGGCAGTCGGTACGTTCGTTACTCGTGTGATGCCTTCACGCAAGCGCGTACCTTCATAATCGGCAAAGAAAAAAGTTTTATTCTCGATAATTTTTCCGCCGAGCGAAGCGCCGAACTGGTTGCGTTGATATTGCGGCGCGGGTTCGTTGCGCGGCGCGAAAAAATTGCGCGCGTCGAATACCTTATTGCGGAAAAATTCATACACCGTGCCGTGCAGCGCGTTGCCGCCCGATTTGAGTACGACGTTGACCTGCGCTCCGGCGCTGCGTCCGAAAGAGGCGTCGTAGGTGCTGGCGGCGACTTCAAATTCGCGGATGGCGTCAACGGGCGGTTTGACGCCGAAGGTGTTGAGCTTGGGGTCTACGTTATAAACGCCGTCGAGCAGAAAGTTGTTGGCGTCTTCGCGCGTGCCGTTGATGTTAAACGCGAAATCGCCGCGCACCGAACCGGCGGAACCTTGCGCAGCGGGCGCAGCGCCGGGTACGAGCAGGGAAAATTCGAGGAAGTTGCGTCCGTCGAGCGGAAGGCCGGTGATTTGTAAGTTATCAATGACTGTGCCGTGAGAGGGCGAGTCCTGTTTTAAGGCGTTCGCTGTTTTTACATCAACGGTGTAAACGCGAGCTTGTGCCGATAACTCAACATTGAGACGGAAGTTCTGATTTACTGCGAGGTCAATGTTGGCGGTGTATTTCGTGAAGCCTTTTTGCTCGGCTACCAGTTCATAATTGCCTGGTCTAACTAAAGAGAAAGCATATTCGCCGTTGGCGTTAGTTACGGCTTTGCGCGTCTCACCCGTGTCGAGATGTTTAAGCTCAAGTGCGGTGTTAGGAATGACAGCTTTTTGTGCGTCAGTTATTTGTCCGCGAATCGTGCCGCGATAGTTTTGCGTGAAGGCAGAGAATGTGGTGGTGAGT
>JABFSD010000575.1 GCA_013140935.1 Acidobacteriota bacterium | reverse complement strand
CAGATGAACCGGCGATTCTCGATTACAACACCGAGAGCAAACCGGATGATCGTTATGCCGCGACGCCGTTCGCTTCGGCAGACCACGATCCGGTGCTGATCGGATTGGCGCTGGCGAGTTCGGCGAATCTTTCCGTCACCAAGACCGATGGCCCTGATCCCATTGTCGCGGGTAACAACCTGACTTATACGATCACCGTCACCAACAGCGGCCCCGACCCGGCGGCAACGGTGGTGTTGAACGATACGCTGCCTGCCGGTACGACTTTCGTTTCGCTGACTGCGCCGAGCGGCTGGTCTTGCACGACGCCGGCGGTGGGCGCGACCGGAACGGTTTCATGCTCGAACGCCTCTTTTGCCGTAGGCAGCGCCGCGTTCACGCTGGTGGTCAACGTTGGTCTTTCGGCGGCAAACAGTACGTTGAGTAATACGGCAACCGCGACTTCGACGACGACCGACCCCGCGCCGGGCAATGAAAGCGGAACTGCGACAACGACCGTAACCTGCCCTCTCATCACCATTACGCAAGCAACGTTGCCGAGCGGACAATTCGGCGTGATGTATAACCAAACGCTCACGGGCAGCGGCGGCACTGCAGCTTATAGTTTCGCGCTGGCGATGGGGTCGTCCTTGCCTGCGGGCTTAAACCTCAGCACGGCGGGCGTCATCAGCGGCACGCCGACCGGAGCCGGTGCGACGACCTTCACCGTCAACGTAACCGATGCCAAAGGCTGTCCGGGCAATCGCACTTTCACGGTCGGCATTCAATGCCCGACGATCAACATCGCACCGGCGACGTTGCCCAATCCGCAATCGGGCGTGATGTATAGCCAAACGCTCACCGGTTCAGGCGGCGTTGGGCCTTACACTTTTGCGTTGCAAGCCGGTACGTCACTGCCGCCGGGCTTGAATCTGGTCAACGGCGTCATCACAGGTGTGCCGACTACCATCGTACAAACCAGTTTTACCTTCACCATTAACGTAACCGATACCGGATTGTCAGCGGGGGCTACCCCTTGTGGCGGCAATCGAACCTATACGGTGAGCGTGGGTTGCGCGACGATTACGGTGAATCCGGCGAGCTTGCCGCCGGGCGTAACGAACAATGCTTACAGCGCCACATTCAGCGCGACCGGCGGAAATGGCGCGATCACCTTTGCTCGCACCTCCGGCAGTTTCCCTGCTGGTCTCACGCTGACGGGTGCGATGTTGAGCGGCACGCCGACGGCATCGGGCAAGTTCGATTTCACGATCACGGCGACTGATGTGAACGGCTGCACGGGCAGTCGCGCTTATACATTGGTGATTGATTCCCTGACGGCGCGGCTGATTGATCCGCTGGTTTGTCTGGGGCCGGGCGGATTAGTGACGGGCGAAGTAACGTTGAGCAATCCCGGTGCGATTGCGCAAAACGCTACGATCACGACGACGCTGCCCAGCGGTTTAGTAACGCTGCCGAACAGTTGCGTCGTGAACACGGGCGCTTGCACGATTCCCAATGGCTCGACTGTTTCATGGATGGGCACGCTGAACGCAGGCCAAACGCTGACGCTCACCTATCAGGCGCAACTCGGCGACGTGCCCAGCGGTACGGAGCTTTGCGCGCTGACTACGGCTTTTGTTGACGGTGCAGGGCCGTTCACGGTGCGCCCCTGCACGCGCGTCACCTGCACGCCCATTGGCCCCGGCACGCCGCCGCCTGCGATTTCACCCGTAAGCGATCAAAAAGCGGGGTCGGTGTTGTTTTACAACCTGATTGCTTCAGACGCCTCGAATACTTCGCGGCAAAACGCCCGCATCTCGATTACGAACATCGAACCGACGCAACGCGCTTATGTGCATCTGTTTTTCGTTGACGGTGCGAGTTGTGCGGTGGCTGACAGTTTTATTTGTCTGACGCCCAATCAAACCGCGACCGTGCTGGCTTCGGATATTGACCCTGGCACGACGGGCTATCTCATCGCCGTGGCGACCAATGCGGCGGGCTGCCCGATCAGCTTTAACTATTTGATCGGCGATGAATTCGTGAAGCTGGCATCCGGCCACGCGGCGAACTTAGGCGCAGAAGCCATCGCTGCCATCGCGGGCGGATTCATTGCCTGCGACCCGACCGCCAGCACGGCGGTGCTGAGTTTCAACGACGTGCAATACAACGCCTTGCCGCGCACGCTGGCGGCTTCGAATATCGGCAGTCCGGCGGATGGCAACAGCACCTTGCTCGTCGTCAATCGTTTGGGCGGCAGCCTGCTTTCGGGCGCGGCGACGGTCAACGCGATGTTCGGCTTGTTATACGACGACGCCGAAAAAGGCGTGAGCTTCAGCTTCACGCCGAACAGTTGCCAGTTCCGCAGCGTGTTGACTGACACCTTCCCGCGCACTACGCCGCGCCTAAGCGCCGCCATCAGTTCAGGCCGCACGGGTTGGATACGCTTGTCATTCCTGATTGATGGCGGTGGTTTCGGCGCTACGTTGAATCTGAACAACAACGTGAACGCGGGTGCGTTCAACGGCGGACACAACCTGCACAAGTTGACGTTGTCTACGGCGGCGAGCGTGACGGTGCCGGTGTTTCCGCCGGGTTGCTAAATACAACTCACGGCGATTTCATTGATCATTTGGGCGAGGGCGAGGTGTAGCGCGGATTAGTAATCCGCGCTACACCTCGCCCTTGTCGTATTGGGGCAATTAGCATTTTGCGCGTAGAATTGCCCGGCGGAATTCCCCGTAAATAACCGAGACAAAAGAATGACCCCAAAATCGCTTTCCCTTGCTTTCGCCCTTTCCTGCTTGCTGTCGGCGGGCGCGCTGGTGGCAATCGCGCAACCCGCCAAGCAATCATTGCAACTGCCCCGCAT
>JABFSD010000076.1 GCA_013140935.1 Acidobacteriota bacterium | reverse complement strand
AGTCGAAGGCGTGAAAGCCATTTCGCGCGCGCCTTCCTGCGGCTTGCGCGGATCGAAGCGCACCGTGCGATTGGCTTGCGTGAGCCATACGAAACCAATTTCGTCAGCGCGAATCGTTTGCCACGCAGCCGGTTCAGCGCCTTTGATAGTTGCTTCAACCCACGCGGTCGCCGCTTGCGCAGGTAATACCATCAACTTGCGTTGACCGTTTGCTGCGGGAGCCAGCGTCCAAAAGTTCGCGCACGTATCGCGCACCGCCGTCAACGAACCACGTGGCGGCGCAACGGATGCGCGTTCGTAATTTTGCGCGACCGTCGTGACAACCAACAGCAACAAGGCGAATACGATTTGTTTCATCTCAAGCCTTTCGCTGCGCCGCGCGCGAGCCAGCCATAAGCGCGGCGCGAATTCCGCCAGAAGAATTTTTCAGAAGCTGTCTTGCCTTGCGAGTTGAAATACTCCGCGACGATTTGATGACAAGTGACGTAAGGCGCGACGCGTTCGCTGACCGGCCAGTTGCTGCCATAAACCAAACGGTCTGCGCCGAATAGTTGCCACAACACATCGAGACTGGCGCGGTAATGTGCGAGGTCGGTGATGACGTTGCCGCCGTTGTCGCGCCGTACGACGTTCGAGACTTTCGCGTAAACCTGCGGCAAGCGCGCGACTTCGCCGAGCGCCGTGCGCATCGTTTCAGGCGCTTCGTCCCACGCGGCAAAAGGCAGATGATCAATCACGATGCGCAAACGTGGCGCGAGTTTCGCCAGCTTGATTACGTTGGGCAGCATTGCGGCACCGCCCAATACGTCGAGTGTCATGGCACGTTCGCCTAAACGTTGAATATCCATCTCAAACGCACGCTCACCGATGCCTGCGACAATTGTGCCTTCGCTCAGGCGCAAGCCGCGAAACAATGGATTCGCGCTGAAACGTTTTAACTGCGCAGCAAATTCAGGCTGGCCTAATTTCAGATTGCCGATGAATGCGACGATGGATGAATGTTCTTTCGCCAGATCGAGAATCCATTGATTGTCTTCGACCCACGGACTGGCTTCGACCACGACGGTGCCGACGACGTTCAACGGTTGCGTGAGCGAAACAAACTGCGGCGGGTAATAAGGCTGATACAACAATTTCTCTTCGGGCTTCGGCCACGGTACGCCTTGCGGGCGTGCGGGATCGTAAAAGTGCGTGTGCGTATCAATCGCGGGAATAAACGTTTCAGCAACAAGGCGATTGAAGGCAACGGCGCTCGCAGCGCGTTGCACAAACTCACGACGGGAATACTGATTTTTCATAATCGTGTGAAGAATGCGCGTTCGTAGTTCCGCCTTCAGGCGGGTGAACTCGGTTGCACGAACCACCCGCCTGAAGGCGGAACTACGAACGCGCTTGCTAGGGAATAGGCTGAAGCGTCAGCGCGATGTTGCGCAATTCGTCGCCGTCAATTTCGATTTCAGTCGTAGCGATTTGAAAGCCGCGCGCTTGCGCCGTGATGCGATATTTGGCTTTTTCGGCTTTGACGGTGAAACCGAATTCGCCGCCTTCCTGCGAATATTTTTCCTGCTTGAATCTTTTGCCGCCGTCAATGCGTTCGATGGTGACGAGTGCGTTCGGCATGCTGTAACCGACGCCGTAAAGCACCGCGCCGCGAATGCTGGCATAAGGTTCGCCTTCTTTGCCGAGCGTGAATTCTTTGATCTGTACGGTCTCGTCGCTCGCCACCGGCTGACGGCGCGTCGTGAACGTCTTGAACCCCGGTTTCGCGTAGGTCAGCACGTATTCGCCCACCGGTAATTTCTCGAAAACGTATTCGCCTTTTTCATTGGTTTGCGTTTCGACGGGTTCGGCGACGGCTTTGGTTCCGGTGAAACGTTGGGCTTTGACCGTTACGGCATCGTGTTTTTTGCTGTCTTGTAATTTGAGGCGGCCTTTGAGCGTACCGGTTTGCGCCGCTGCCTGCGTAGCCAGACAAAAAGCGAAAAGCGCCGTGACCAAGCGTGCAAAAGCGCGCGCGTGATTTATACTCCGCGCCAAGTCAGATCGGTTATCGCAATCGTTTTCGCAATACATGATGAAACGCATCTCCTTTCAATTCGCTTGGCTCGTTCTTTTGCTGGCGGCGCTGGCATCAGCACAAACGCCTGACCAAGCGCCTGCTGATATTAAACGCGCCATCAATGAACGCGACTGGTCGGTATCAGTGCCAGGCGGCAAAAAAAACGACGCGGAACAAAAGCCGGGAATCACCGTGCGCATCGAGACGGACGTAGTAACCTTTGACGTAATCGCCACCGACAGGAACGGTAATTACATCCGCGACTTACGCCCCGAAGACTTTCAAGTAGTCGAGGACGGACAAGCACGCCAGATAGACCTTTTCACCATCACCAACGAAAGCACGTTGTCGCGTCCGCTCGCGGTGGTCTTCGCGCTCGATCTGTCAGGCAGCCTGAAACCCGAAGAAGCCGTGACCTTGCGCGAAGCCTCGTTACGCTTCACCGAATTGATGAAAGGCGAATCGGTTTTCGCCGCGTTGGGTTTCAATAACAATGTCAAAGTCTTGCAAGGTTTCACCGACGACCCGCGCCGCATCGAACGCGCGTTCAGCAAGGTCGAACATTTCGAAGGCTCGACGCGCATTTACGACGCGCTAGATCGTTCGATCACCATGCTCGAACGCAACGCGCCGCATACGCGAAAAGGCCGTCCGGTGCGACGAGTGGTGGTAGTCATCACGGACGGCTTCGATTCTGCCAGCATCATTGATCGCCGCGAACTGTTGCGCCGCGCGCAAGCGGCGGGCGTCACGGTTTATTCCGTGACGTTGCCTTCTTACATGCTTTCGGCCACG
>JABFSD010000115.1 GCA_013140935.1 Acidobacteriota bacterium | reverse complement strand
CTTCGACCTTGATTTCGTAGTTGCCGACAGGCAGCGATTCAAAGCTGTAATTGCCCGCCGAATTGGTTTGCGCCGAATAGGTCACACCGGTCGCTTCGTTGCGGGCGATGACTTTCGCGCCCGGCAACACGGCGCTTTGCGGATCGGTGACCGTGCCGGTGATGCGCGAGGTGCCGGTTTGCGCCAACGCGCTGCTCGCGAGCAGGGCGGCGAACAAGAAACAGGCGAAGACGTCTTTCATTCTTTGCATAAAGCCTCCTTGAGGGTGATGCTGCCGGAGAGCGGCAGGAATTGATTGCGATAAAGTGAAAACGTGTGCTACCGGTGGTCGTCTGCCGCCCGGTTGCGTTTGACGACGAAAGCGCCGAAACATTCTTCCAGATTCAGCCCGTGAATTTGATTAAAAAAGCCCTTGCGAAGTCGCCTGCTCCGCCGCGTCGGGGTTCTCCGCTAAGACCCGGATGAAATAGTCACGGAAGCCATCCTGGTAGCCGAGGCCGTAGACATATTGATAAAACGAGGATTCTTCCAGTCCGCGAATCGTCAAGCCAGCCACTTTGATGTTCATGGTCAACTCCGAGCAAATCAGGTGGTTCCGTTTTGTTTCCCGTGGGCGGCCAGCGCCTTGAGTTGGGTGTGCAAGGCGACTTCGTCCGGCAGGGTGGAAAGATTAACGCATAAATCTTCCAGCGCCGTGAGGTCGTGAACATGCTCAATTTCTTCCGTCAGTTCAACGCCGGGAAAATGCTTTTGCGTCAACCGCCGTAGCACGTTGGTCAATCTCTTCCGCTCGCCCTCTTCGCGTCCTTCTTCAAGAATGAATTGGTAAACACTGGATTCGCGTAATGCTTGAATAGGTATCATCGTCAGCCTCCCAACCAAATCAAATAAGTTTTCCCGATTGTAACGTAAGCCGCCCATCACCACGAAGTGCATTGCCAGTGCCTCGCGCCGTTGCCGCCGCCGCACCTTGCCTAACGCCCGCGCGCAGTTTTCCAGCAACGCTTCGCCGCCCGCCATCAACGGAATGAAAGGCAATAAATTGGGGCTACCCGTCGCCCAGGCCTCCGCCGCCGGAAGCTCCCAAACCTTCACGACCGTGAAGCTACCCGATAGGCTCAGCCCCGGCGTAGCAATCGTGTGGCTCGTGGGAACTTCAGCAGGCATGCCGCGCGGCGTCAGCACTAATACGTAACTGTGTACGGGCAAATGCCGGTTGAGCCAGAAAAGCACTTTGTATTCCACGACCCGCGTCGGTACGTCTTTGTCCCAACGTGTTTGGGCTTCGACGTGCGCGATGAAATGTTCCGTCGGGCTGGTCACTTCATAAGGCTGATCGGCAGCCAGCATCGGCGCTGAGATTTCGCGCGCCAATGGCTTCACCGTCGCACCCGGCGGCAACGCACCGATGAGTTGCAACAACAATTCCGGCTCCTGCTCGGCGAGGTCTTTGAAGCATTAGTTTCTACACAAGTCTGTAAGTTCTTTGTTTTCAATAACGGCGTATTTGCCCGATGAACTGTAAGTCCTTTGGAATCAATACCCGTTATGACTTGTGTAGAAACTAATGCTTTGAAGGCTGTGTCATAAGGCTTCGTGTCGCTTTTCATCTTCGGCGAAGGATGGAAAAAAGATGAGAGGCGAACGCCTTGACGTTCGCCTCTCATCTGGGCGTTTGATTTTCGAGCAGCCGGTTAGAAATTCAACTTGCCGGAAAGCTGAACCCGACGTTCGGCGCTGGTGACGCTGTCACGGATGCGTCCGAAAATCGTGGACGTCAACACCGCTGTTGGTGCCGCGAACGAAGGCGTATTCGTGAAGTTGGTCGAATCCACCCGCAAATCGAAGTTGACCCGTTCTGTGATGCGGAAGTTCTTGCTCATAGAAAGTCCCACTTGGAAGGTGCGCGGGCTGATGAAGAAATTCCGTTTCGTGTTGCCGTTGGAGCCCGGTGTAGGCAACGTGAACTTGGCGCGCGAAGTTGCATCAAGCCAGAAATTCAACCCGCTCTCCAGCAGCAGCTTGCCTTCGTTGCGCGAACAACCGTTGCAATCAGCCAACGAACCCACCACGCTGCTGAACGTATTCAAGCCCGAATAAATCGTGAAGGGGCGACCCGATTGATATTGCAACGTGTTCGAAAGTTGCCAGCCGCCGATGACGGCATCCACCGCGCGATGCGAGCCGGAGAAAAACTTGCGACCTTTGCCGAAAGGCAATTCAAACCGGGACAAGCCTTGCACTACGTGGCGGCGATCAAAATCAGACCACGCATAGTTCAAGCGGCGGTTGTTGTTATCAAACGGCGTACTCGAAGCCGATTGCGCCGTGCCGGTCGCCACCAACGTGAAAGTCGGATCGAAAGAACGGTTATCCATTGACCGCGACAGCGTGTAACTGACCTGGAAGTTGCTGCTCTTCACCGAACGACGCAGGATGATTTCGAGGCCGTGATACATCGAATAATCGCTGCTGTCGAAAACGTTCATGCCGCCCGTGAATTGCGAGAAGGGCTGCAATGCCGAACTGAAGCCGTTCACGTCGAGCAAGCGCCGACCGGTGTTTGCGGCAGTGCAAACGCCGGCGGTCACGTTCGCGGCGGCGCAGGTGCGTTGCGAAGTTAAGACAGCCAGCGTACCGACGCTGCCTTGTGTCAACGCGGCGGGACTCAGCGTGCGGAACAGCGCCGTGCCGGCATTGTTCGTCGCGCTGCCCGTCAGCAACAGATTGATGAGGGGACTGTTCGCCGTCGTGCTGTTACGCACCGTGTTGAACGCATCAAGGAAGCTCTCGGTTTGCCCCGCGACTTTGGCGTTGATGTTGGCCTGATTGGCGTTATAACCGCCGATCAAATG
>JABFSD010000866.1 GCA_013140935.1 Acidobacteriota bacterium | reverse complement strand
CAGCATCGTCTCGTCATAGCCTGCCAATAAATTGACGGTGCGTTTGATTTTCAGCGTCTTGCCATCTTCTGACAATTGCCATTGTTCTCGCACCGTCGAAGTAAACTTACTCCCTTGAAAATCAAAGTCTCTGGTCAGGTTGATTTCCAAACTCTTGTCGCCCTTTCGCCATTGGGCCTTGCGTCTGATTTGGCCGGGGGTCAGGCCGCCCATTTCGCGCGCCATCTCTTTGCCGTCGAGCGTGCAATTGAGATGGCGAATGACCATCGCCAGCGCGCGGCCTCTGGCCTGTACGATCTTGTGCGTTCCGCCTGAACTGCCTTCAACGTTTTCAGGATTGGCCGTCGCCGTCGCCGTCGCCAACGGAATCGCACCGGGCTGCGGCGCGGTGTGATCGGTGAGCGTGACGGGATTGATGTCGCCCTCAAGTTTGGCGTCTATCGTAATCTGTTGCCCGTCCTGTTTGACCGTCAGCAAATAGCTTTTCAAGGCAGTCGGGATTTCGCCGCTCTTTTTCAAGTCCAGCGACCAAGTGCCCGAAAAATCAGGGCGCGGCTGCGCCGAGGCGATGAAGCCTGACGCAAAGAACAAGGCGATTGCGAACATTGCAAAAACCAACAGCTTTTTCATGGTGGCCTCCTATTGATCAACGGCCTTCAAGGCGGAGGCAGAAACGCTCCGCCCGGCAAGGCCGTCGCACGTTTGCAGTCAATTACATTTTTTGTGGAAGTTTGGAGAAGCGATCTCAGAATGCCAGATTCTGAATGCGCGTGATCTTAGTCCGATGGCGCAGGATGTCAACATCAGCAGTATGCGCGCGATGCCCTGACGAAATTTGCAAATCGCGGCTGAAGCTCTACGATCACCCACAGCAAACTGCGGGCGGCATTACCAGCCCGACCCGCTCGACGGGAAATCAACTTACAAGCTGCGCTTTCTAAGGAAATCCTATGCGTCTCTTATTGTCATTGCTGATGCTTTTCGTGCTGGCACAGATGTGCGTTGCCCAGCCCCAACGTTCTATTCTCCCCGCCCCTGATCGCCGCGCCTCAGGAGATAATGCTGAAGGCGAAGGCCCGTTCGAACGTCTCGTCATTCGCGGCGTCACGCTGATTGACGGAACCGGCGCACCGCCGCTGGGGCCGGTTGATCTGGTGATTGAAAACAATCGCATCAAAGAGTTTCGCAGCGTCGGCTATCCCAAAGTCGCCATCCGCGAAGCCGGTCGCCCGGCACGAGGTACGAAAGAAATTGACGCGACCGGAATGTACGTCATGCCCGGTTTCGTTGATTGCCACGGCCACGTAGGCGGCGTCGCGCAAGGCACGCCGGCGGAATATGTATACAAACTCTGGATGGCGCACGGCGTCACGACAGTGCGCGATCCCGGTTCAGGCAATGGCGTAGATTGGACAGTGCGCGAACGCGAACGCAGCGCACAAAACAAAATCGTCGCGCCGCGTCTGTTCGTTTACGTCACGCCCGGCAACAGTTGGGATAAAGGTGCAATCACTTCGCCCGAACTCGCACGCGAATACGTGCGCTGGGCTAAGGCCAAAGGTGTAGACGGTTTCAAACTCATCGGCGGCATTCCCTTATTCGATCCCGAAATTTTTGGCGCGGTGGTTGACGAAGCCCGCAAGCTCAGTCTCGGCACGACCACGCATCTCGCGCAACTCGGCGTAGCGCGTCTGAACATCCTGCAAGCCGCGCGTCTCGGATTAGGTTCGATGGAACATTGGTACGGCTTGCCCGAAGCGCTTTTTGCCGACCGCGTCGTGCAGGACTTTCCGCTCGATTACAACTACAACGACGAATCGCATCGTTTCGGCGAAGCCGGACGCTTGTGGAAGCAGGCCGCCGCGCCGCACAGCAAAAAGTGGAACGAAGTGATGGACGAACTCATCAAGCTGGGTTTCACACTCGACCCGACGATGACGATTTATGAAGCCAGCCGCGATCTCACGCGAGCAATGCGCGCCGAGTGGCATGACAAATACACGCTGCCTTCGTTGTGGAAGTTTTATACGCCCAGCCGCGAAGCCCACGGCTCTTACTGGTTCAACTGGACGACGCAAGACGAAATCGAATGGAAGAACAATTACCGGCTGTGGATGACGTTCATCAACGAATATAAAAATCGCGGAGGCCGCGTCACGACGGGTTCCGACTCAGGGTTCATCTATAAAACTTACGGCTTTGAATACATTCGTGAGTTCGAGTTGTTGCAGGAAGCGGGCTTCCATCCGCTCGAAGTCATTCGCGCGGCGACGTTCAACGGCGCTTCGTTGTTGAGCGAACAACAAGGCCACAAACTCGAATTCGGCCTGATTCGTCCGGGCTATCTGGCTGATCTGGTGATTACGACTGAAAACCCGCTGGCGAATTTCAAGACGCTTTACGGCACGGGCGCGATCAAACTGAACGATCAAACCAATCAGCCGGAACGCGTCGGCGGCGTGAAATATACGATCAAGGACGGCATCGTTTACGACGCGAAGAAGTTGCTGGCCGATGTCGAAAAAATCGTAGCCGAAGCCAAACGCAGTTCAAGCAGTGCCGGGCAATAAAGGAGAGTATCTTCAGGCGGTACTCTAAACGGTGCTTACGCTACGACTTCGATTTCTTTCGGCAGCGCCAAGCCCGTTGGATCGAGTTGCTTCATCAATCGTTCAATCAATTGCGTAGTCGTCACGCCATCAAACCGTGCTTTGTAATTTAAGATCAACCGATGATTGAGCGCAGGCACGGCGACGGCTTGTACATCTTCAAACCCAACCGTTGGCCGTCCTGCCAACAACGCAAACGCGCGCGCGGATTCAGCCAAGGCAATCGCGGCGCGCGGCGAAGCGCCAT
>JABFSD010000706.1 GCA_013140935.1 Acidobacteriota bacterium | reverse complement strand
GATGTTGAAAATGTTGAAGCCTCCGGCGATCAGTGGGAGTTGCCGCCGTTCGCCCAGCCGTATGCGCCGCGTCAGCCGCACGTCTTGCGAGATGAACTTATCGCCGTTGGCAAACTTGTCGGACAGATAGATCAGCGGAATCACCTGGTTTTGCGGCGTGCGCGCGCCGCACATCCGCGTGCCGTTCACGAAGACGGTGCATTGCGCAATCTGCGCCGCCGTCGCACTGGCAGGCACGGGTTTGGCGCGTGCGATCACGTCGGCGTTGTGTGTTTCGACCGCTTTGCGAATGTCGTCAGCCTTCAAGCCGCGCCCGAACTTGTTCCAGCCGATGCCCGGTAACAGATAACGCGAACTGCCGTCGCCATCAATGTCGAGTCCCAAATTCGGATTCAACGTCGGACGGCTGCGCAGATCGGAAATCAGCCCGACCATCCACGTATTGAGCAAGCCGCGCATGAACTTGTTGCCGCCTTTGAACGCCGGCACTTCGTAAAAACCGCTGAAGGTGAAGCGATGCGGAATGTCGTTGCCCGCAATGCCGCGCGTTTCATAAAGGTTCGCGGGCGTGACGCCGCCGACGGCTACGTTGACGTTGTTCACATAACGCGACAACGCATACGACCCGGTGAACTGCCAGCCGTTCGCAAAGCGTTTGTCGAGTTTCATCAGCAGCCCGGTGTAGCGCGTATTGATGCCCGACCAATAACCGATGATCGCGCCCGACGAACAGGGAAACTTCGGCGTATTCAACTGCGTCGCGTTCGCGCAAAACGGCATGACCGGCGTTTGCGCGAACGTCACGACTTGCGTGATCGGGTCAACGGCGGTCACGGTGGGACGGGTTGAGCGATTGAGGTCTACGCCGAAACCGGCTTCGGTTCCACCGAAATGTACGGCGCGGCGCATCACGAAATCAGCCGTGAGAATCATGTTGCGGCGCACTTCGCGTTGCACGCCTGCAGTCACGTGAAAGGTGTAACCCGTCGTGAGGTCGCTCATGAAAATGCCTTCGCCCGCCGCGCCCAGCGCCTGTTTGGTGACTTCGATGCCGCGAATCGAAAGGTCAGTGCCGCCGCCCCAACGCGCCAGCAATTGGTTACGCAAATCTGAAATGATGTTGACCGCGTTCTGTCCGGTGAAACTCGTCGGTTGCGTGAAATTCAGCGTCACCGGTTGTGTCGCCGTGCTGCCTGGCGTCGGCGTACCCGCAAACGGATTGGCGACGAGTTGCGAATTGAACGGCACCAATCCATTGCCCGCCGGGCCGATGAAGCCGCGTTCGCCCAACCGTGTATAAAACGAATTCGGCGAAGCGTGATAGATGCCCGAACCGCCACGAATCACGGTCTTATTCGACTTGCCCAACGCCCAAGCCCAGCCGATGGCCGGCTGAAAGTTGTTGTAATCGTAGCGCGTCGGACGCAGGTCGGCATTCGCTCCGCCCAACAGCGGACGCAGCCATTCGGGCTTATCCAAATCGTGGCTGATGATGTTGTCGTCGAATGACCACGCCGTGCCGTAACTAAAACTGAACTTCGGTCGCACTTGCCAGGTGTCTTGAAAATAGAGCCGATAGGCGTCGTTACGTGCCGCCTCTTTGCCGCGATAGGCCGGCGGTTGGCGCGCATCGCCTACGCTGACCGAGATGTTGCCCGTGACCGGCAGCCGCAATATGTCGGCGAAGCTCGGCAAGCCCGCCGTCGTCGTGCGCAAGGTCGCGGGCAGCGCCGCATACAACGTCGTGTTTTGCGTGAGCAACGTGTCAGGGCTGTAAAGATTGAAAGTGCCTTGATAGATGCGCGCCCAACTGCCGTGTCCGTAAAGGTGTTCCCAATTGCCGCCGAATCGAATGCGATGCGTGCGCTTTTGCCAATAAACGTTTTCATTCAACTGATAAGTGCGCAACAAACGATGTTGTGTGACGTTGGCGTCATTGCCGAGGGTCAGGCCGAACCCGCCGATGCGCGGCCCGTTGAGGTTGAAGCAATACTGCGGATTGGTGCATTCCGTCTCATCCGGCGGACGCAGTTGATTGCTGTAAAACGAATAAGAAACGCGCAATTCATTCACCAGCGTCGGTTTCAAAATGCTGGTCAACCCTACGTTGGTTTGGTCGGCGTAATTGCGGCTCGACGTCCAAGTGGATTCCAGATTGCCGCCGCCCGACAGGTTCGTATTGCGATCCTGGCTGTAGCGCAAATAGAGGGTGTGTTTGTTATTCAATTTGTAATCGAGCCGCGTGTTAAAGAGCTTGCCGCGAAACGGCAGGCTGCCTACGTGGCTGAAGCTCGCAAAGATTGGATTGGTGAAACTGATGGTTTGCGCGCCGACCTGATTGGTGTATTCAAAGTTCGAGAAGAAGAAAAGTTTGTCCTTCTTGATCGGCCCGCCGAGATTGACGCCCGTGTTGCGCCGCGCGAAAAACGGATCAACCAGCCGCTTGCGCAAGTCGGGATTGTTGAAGCCGGGATTGAAAGCCGTCGGGTCATCGGGTCGGCGAAAGGCCGGATAAGCCGCCATATTGTGATCGCGGAAAAAATAAAACGCGCTGCCGCGATATTGATTGCCGCCCGTGCGCGAAACGATATTCACCGCGCCCGACGAAGTGTTGCCGACCGAGAGATCGAAATTGAAGGTCGAGATTTGAAACTCCTGCACGGTTTCTTGCGAGAAGTTTTGCGACGTACCGCCGGTGATGCGGTCGTTGACGTTCGCGCCATCCACCGAAATGCGCGTCAGCGTACTCGTGCTGCCCGCAATCGAAACGCGAAAGTAATTGTTCGGCCCGCCTGAGCCCGTATTCGGCTCGAAGGTCACGTCTACGCCGGGTTCGAGACTGGCGAGGGAAAGAAAG
>JABFSD010000137.1 GCA_013140935.1 Acidobacteriota bacterium | reverse complement strand
CGGTACCTGAATGCCGTCGGTATGAACCTTTCCGTCGGCCACATACAGCGAACGCCAAAAGATCAGCCAGCCCGGCATCGGCAAGACGCGCGCCTGTGAAGCCTTTTGCTGGCGCAACACCAACAAGTGGCTTTGCACATTCACGGCGCGATAGTGCTGCCAAAAGCCGAACGCGACGTAAAGCAACGACAACGCCAACGACCAGCGCACCGCGTTTTGCCAACGCGATGCGAACAACAAGCCCGCGAGCAGGATTAGCGAATACAACGGATCAACAATCGGCATTGCGTCCCACGTCACGCGCGTATCGGCGAAAGGCCGCAACTGTTGTGTGCCGTAATTCGTCAGCGAATCGAGCATCGTGTGCGTGGCATAACCCAGCGTCGCCGCCAGCATCACCGCCCAACGATATGGCTTGAATCGTGCGCTCAAGAGAAACGGCAACGCGCACAGCAATCCGCCCAAAGGAATGACGATGAGTCCGTGCGTAATGTGGCGGTGATAAATCCATTCAACGGTCGGGTCGCCGAACGAAGGAACGAATACGTCTACGTCAGGAGCCATCGCTGACAATGCGCCGATGAAGGCTGCGCCGCGCGACAGACGTTTGCCGGTGACGACCTGGGCGACGGTAGCGCCTAACAAACCGTGCGTGACTGGATCCATGCTTTTTTAGAATTGCCCTTTCGGAATTTTGCAGTAAGCTGCCTCGGCATTGTGGAACAAGATACCATCTTGTTCCACAATGCCTTTCGTCAATTTCGCTTTCAGAAAGGCCGCTTTCCATGAGCAAACAACTGGTGGGTTTCGTCTTCCTTTTCTTTTTCACGACGATGAGCAGCAACGCACAATCGGTTTCTTCCTTTGAAGAGACGCGCCGCGCATTCAAAACCTTTTACGAAGCCCGGCTCAAACAGCACGGCATCATCGGCAGCAGCTTCATGCTCTTGCGCGACGGCCAAATCATTGACCGCCACGTTTACGGTTTGGCGCATCGTGAAAAGAATTTGCCTGTCACCGAAGACACGATTTTTCACTGGGCTTCGATTACGAAAACCTTCACCGGCATTGCGATTATGCAGTTGCGTGATCGTGGCTTGCTGAAGCTGGACGACCCGATCATCAAATACGTGCCGGAACTCAAAGCCGTACACAACCCTTTCAGTTCGATGGAAGTGATTACCATTCGCCATCTGTTGTCGCACAGTGCGGGCTTTCGTGACGGCACGTGGCCGTGGGGCGGCGACAAAGACTGGCATCCGCACGAACCGCAGCACTGGTCACAACTCGTAGCGATGTTGCCTTACACCGAAATCCTTTTTCCGCCGGGCAGCAAGTTCAGTTATTCAAATCCCGGCATCGTCTATCTCGGTCGCGTGATCGAGTCGCTCGCGCGCGAAGATTACGAAGTTTACATAGACAAGAACATCTTCAAGCCGCTCGAAATGCACCGCAGCTATTTCGACACGACGCCTTATCACCTGTTGAAGCATCGCTCGCACAGCTATTACTTGCGCGATGGTCAATACACAGCGGCACGCTTTGATACCGACACCGGCATCACGGTCTCAAACGGCGGACTCAACGCGCCGCTGACCGATATGGCGAAATACTTGAGCTTCTTGATGGGTGATACGAAACGGCAAGAGATTTATGACGGCGTGCTGAAGCGGACTTCGCTCGAAGAGATGTTTGAGCCGCAGGTCACAGCGACGCCTGACGCCATCGTTACGCCCGCAGGCCGCCAGCGTAAAGACGCCATCGGCCTGACTTTCTTTATCGAAGACAATTTCGGCCAACATTTCATCGGCCACAGCGGCGGGCAGAACGGTTTCATCTCGCATTTTTACCTGCGGCCTGATACGCGCACGGCTTATGTCGTCGCTTACAACACACACGCGCTGCCGACGGAAAAGAACAAGGCACAGGACACGCGGTTGCTGGATCACGAAATCAAGGAATGGCTGTTTGAGCGCGCGTTTCCGTTACTGGCGGCAAAATAGCGGGCGAAACAATGTCCGTACTTCACTCTTTCCCACCCAGCAACGTCCTGAATTCTCCGCCGCCCATTCCGGCAAAGCGCAAGATCGTACCGCTTTGCCCTACGGCCCAAAGTTCATTTTCGCCGCGCGCGTAAACTGCCGCGAGCGGCGTCGAAGTCCCTGTCACATCAATGCGCCAGCGTTTGCCGCCATCCGTCGTTTGCAGAATCAAGCCATTGGCTCCGGCAACCACGGCACGTTTGGCGTTGAGCGCAGCGACACTCAACAGGTTGCTGCTGGTTTGTCCGCTGACTTGTACGACCCATGTCGCACCGCCGTCGGTAGTGGTTAAGATCAAGCCTTTTTCGCCCACCGCCCAACCCGTCAGCGCGTCGGCGAAGGCTACGGAATAAAGCCAATTCTCGGTGCCGCTCTCTTGCGCCTGCCACGACGCGCCGCCGTCTTTGGTGTGCAAAATCGTGCCTTGCTGGCCTACGACCCAACCGCGCTTGAGGTCGAGGAAGTGCGCGGCTTCGAGCCACGATGACGTATTGGCGTTTTGCTGCGCCCACGTCGTGCCGCTGTCAGTCGAATGCAAAATCAATCCGGCTTCGCCTACGAGCCAGCCGAGGTTTTCATTGATGAAAGTTACGTCGTGCAAGTTCGCGTCAACACCGACTGATGATTTCAGCCACGTCACACCCGCATCGCGCGTGCGCAGCAACGTACCCGCTTCGCCCGCCGCCCAGCCACGTTGCGCGTCAGCGAAATGCACAGCGCGTAAGTTCGCCGTGGTTTTGCTCGCTTGCGGCTGCCAGCGTTCGCCATCCGTCGTCGAGAGAATCGTACCGTTCGCACCCACCGCCCAGCCTTTTG
>JABFSD010001083.1 GCA_013140935.1 Acidobacteriota bacterium | reverse complement strand
GTTGATGCTGCGGCCATTCGGCGAAGACGCGGTCAACCAGCACGGCGTCGCGCATCCATTCAGCGCCGTCAACGTAAAGCGCATTGAGACAGAATGAAACCGCGATGACGGCAATGGTGACGGCGCGGCGCAATGACCGAGACCAGTGTGCGAACTTTTCAGCCAGCGCGTTCCATCCGATTAAGGCGAGCAATGCGGCAGCGGGCGCTACGGTCAGCATATAACGCGGATAGCCTGCCGAACCCATAATGCCAAAAGCGCGCATTACGGTGTGAATCAAAAACAACGAGAGCCAGGCGTCTCCGCCGTAGCACAAGATGGCATCTTGTGCTACGGCGGCGCGATGCTTGAGATAACGCCACAACCCCACCGCAAAAGGAATCAAAAACAACGGCCCAATGATTTCAGGCAAGCGCACGGGGTAGTTCAAAAACCCCGGTGCGCCATACATCGTGCCGCTGAACGGCCAATTCGCGGGCCAGTTGTGTTTGATGAACAGCGCGTCGCCGGTAATCAGCCACGACACCAGCCACCACGCGAACACGCCTGCGCCTAGCAGCGGAACGCGGAATACGGAATGCGGAGTGCGGAGTCTCAGTAACCAAAGCGCCCAAAGACCGATGGTGAAAAAGCCTTCGGGGCGAATGAGGATGAGTGTCGAGGCGGTTAGTGCGGCAGCGGTGACGCGGCCTTTCAGATGCAGCCGCAACGCAATCACGAATACCAGCGCATAAAGCGGTTCGGTCATCGTATCAGCCAGAAAGAGCGTAAACGACGGCTGCAAAAACAAAAATGGAATCACGAGCGGTGCGCGTTGCAAGCCGTGTTCATCGGCGAGTCGCCACGTTTGATGCGCGGTGAGAACGCCGATGATGATCGTGAGTGCGCGTGCTGCTTGATAACCAACCAATGCAGGGAAGGCGTAAAGAAAAGTGAACAGCGGACGTGCCCACACGTCTACGAATAAGGTCGGATGCTGCCACGCCCAACGCGCCAGCACGTAATGCAATCCGCCGTCGGCTTGCGCTCCGTCACGCCAGAGCCGCAAGACCGCAAGGCCGGTGAGGGCGCAGAGGGCGAGCCAGCCAAGAGCCTGCCAATACGATTTGCGATTTGAAATTTGCGATTTGAGATTGGTCATCGCGCGAGCGAATGGCTTTATGACTTTTCGGTAGCGGTTGAAATCGGCGTCGTGGTTGGCGTGTCAGGCGCGGTGCGATAACGGTAAAGCCACGTCAGCCAGAAAGTGCCGATTACGATGACGCCGAGGCGGCCTTCGATGCGCGGAGCGAACCAACCCGTCATGGCGAGCGAAATGATGATTGAGGCAGCGACACGCCATTTTTGCTTTACGGTCAATCCTTTCTGATCGCGGAAGGCCGTGATGTATGCCCCCAGAATGTGATGATTGACCAGCCAGTCATGCCAGCGTTGGCTGCCGCGCGCGAAACAAAACGCCGCCAGCAACAGAAACGGCGTCGTCGGCAACAGCGGCGTAGGAATGCCGATGATGCCCAGCACGACGCTGATCCAGCCCGCGATGAGATACAACTTTGCTTTGAATGTGCCTGTCATAGGGTGCGCGGCATTCTGCCTTTCAACTGCGCCAAAAGAAAATCGCCGATAACGTAAAACCAATCACGATGACTGCGCGGCGCACGAAGGTTTGCCCCAACTTTTGTGCGACACGCGCCATGCCATAACCGCCCACCAATGCGCCGAGTGCCATCACGCCCGCCGCTTGCCAGTGAATTAGATTGGCCGTGATGAGATAGAGCGCGGCGATGAGATTGATGGCTCCGGCCAAAATGTTTTTGAGGCCGTTCATCTGGTGCAGGTTGGTCATGCCTAATACGCCCAACATTGCCAGCAAGAGAATGCCGATGCCGGCGCCGAAATAGCCGCCGTAAACGCCGGTGAAAAATTGATAGCAAGCGGCACCGAGCATCCATTGTGAAGAGGTTTGATGTTTGGTGTGTTCATGAGAAGTCTTGCGCAACCAGCGTTGCACGATGGGTTGCAACGTAAACAGTACCGTAGCGAACAACACCAGCCACGGCACGAGTCGTTCAAACGTTCGCAACGGAGTGCGCGCCAATAACCATCCGCCCAATACGCCACCGATTAAACCGGGAATCAACAATACAAAATAGCGGCGCGGCGTTTCGCTCATCGCGTCACGATAGCCCCACAAGCTGGCGAATGCGCCCGGAGCCAGTGCCAGCGAGTTCGTAGCGTTCGCTACGCGCGGGTCAACGCCAATCCAGACCAGCGCGGGGAAAGAGAGCAGCGTGCCTCCGCCTGCGATGGAATTGACCATGCCGGCGACCATTGCGGCCAGAAAGAGCAAGACGCCTTGCGTGAATGTCATACAGATTCTTTGGGGGGCTCGCGGGTCATTGAGTCGTGGTTGACGTTCCTGTCTGATTTCGCTGCATCGGCTGCTTGCAAGCTGCGCAACTGCGTAAGCAATTCTTCTAAATCGGCAGGCAAAGGCGCAGTCAGCGAAATGCGTTCGAGCGTGACGGGATGATCGAATTGCAGCGAGAACGCATGCAGGAACGGGCGCTTCAAGCGGTTGAGGGCGGCGCGTTGGCGTACGTTGGCGATCTGATTCGAGCGGCCCCGGTCGTAGGTATCGTCAGCGATGATCGGATGATTGATGTGCGCCAGATGCACGCGAATTTGATGCGTGCGACCGGTTTTTATGGCGATTTCGACGAGCGTGAATTCGGCAAAGCGTTCGATGACACGATAAAGCGAGAGCGCGTGACGGCCTGATTCGGTGACAGCCATTTTTACGCGGTGGCGCGGATCGCGTCCGATGGGCGCGTCAATCGTGCCGTGATCTTCCTGGAG
>JABFSD010000865.1 GCA_013140935.1 Acidobacteriota bacterium | reverse complement strand
GGCCGAAACCGACGAAATCACCGCCGAAGATTTGCCGCTCGAAATTCGCGCGACCATGCCTACCGAAGGCGCAGCCCGCTTCAAGCTCCCGCCCGAAGGCCTCTCGTTTGAGGAACTCGAACACTCGCTCTTGATTCAGGCGATGGAACAAACCGGCTGGAACATTACGCGCGCAGCCAAGCTGCTGGGGCTGTCGTTCAGGACGATGCAATATCGGTTGGATAAGTTCGAGATCAAGCGTCCAAATCGGGTGAAAGGAGTAGCTGAAGATGAGTCAACTGGAACTTCAGCAGATGCGACGGAATCAACTTGATCTATCACTATCACTAAACTTTGTAGCTTAGGTAATTTGATATTTTTTATACCCAGAAAGGAATTATGAAAGAGCTATGTTTGAACAAGAAAAGCTACTAGAGCAGCTTGGTGATCCTTACACCTCTAAAGTCGTAGAGCGGCTTCATCGCTTCGCTTATATTCCCCCGGTAATTATAGAAAGTCTTGCGAGAGAGGCGCTCAACGAGCATTGGGGTAGAGACAACTATGCTTTAATGAAATATTTAGCGGTTCATATAGCGTGGAGCATAGAAAACGGAAGGTATACTTTCAGCGGTAATCAATTTTATGTAACAGCAGGGCACTTACAAACAAGGTATGGAACGCCACTTTATTTAGTCTTTGGCGTAAACCAGGGATCGTCAGTTATACCTTGGCGACTAATCACGGCTGGTTCTCAAATTTCAGCCCCTGAACTTCCCGCGCCACCAGAAATTCCGCCTTCGCCTAATATCCCTAAAGGTGCTGAGATTGTAATGATGCACGATCATATTTTAGGCGATAACGCTGAGAGAGTGCCTTTTTTGAACGAGACCCCGCCTGTTGCTCAAATGTGTGCTGTTTCTGGAGCTATTCAATGGTCACTAAACAGAAACTTGCAATTGCCATACTGGTATTTCGGAAAAATGAACTTTTTGGTGCCTCTATATTTGCAAAATCGTGAGAATATTACGCTATCTCCTGATTTAATCGCGCCAATACAAGTAAACCCTGATTATTTACTTGTTCGGACAGTGCTAGAACCAGTGATGCCCTATCCAAACGCGAGAGTTGCGGTAAGACGCCACGATCAGTTACCGCCTTGGATGTTGGCAAGTTGGGCAGAATATGTAGTAACGGCATCTACGTCTCAGATAGAGGATCCTGAAAACGGTAATTCAAATAACAGTTAAAAGAAGGAGGCTTTTTCGATAATGAAACCCACTCGTTTGACCGAGCTCATCTAAAAATATGGCCCAAAGAACGCAATCATCAAAAGGTATTGAAGAAAGTCTCCGCTTGCTTGCGCGCAAGTATGCCGACCGGCTGAAACAAGCCATTGACGCGCGGCTGGAAGAAATGAAAGAGGATGACAAGTCGCACTTCCTGATTTATCAGGTGTTGGGAATAAGCGATCAGGAAGGGCAGTTAGTGGATGAGTACCAGAACAAGGGACGGTTTCTTTACAAGTACGCTGGCTCGTTTCTGGAAGAAGCTGCGAAGCTTTGTTTCCTCGAAAAATTCTCTGAATCTGGATCAGCTTGGATTCCCAATACGCAAGGGCAACGTCCCAAGAGATTTGGAATTGATTGTCTCGTAGCGAACGATGCGATTGAGTTCAAGTGGCGGGACGCGACTACGGATGGCGATCACATTACGAAAGAACACACGCGCATTCGAGCCATCGTTGATGCCGGACACATTCCGATCAGAGTGATGTTTTACTATCCGAATCGAACGCAAGCGATCAAAATTCAACAGACGCTTGAGACGCTTTATCAAGGCGTGAACGGTCAGTATTACTACGGCGCCGCGGCTTGGCGTTATGTGAACCAAAGAACTGGCGTTGATCTGCTTCAGATACTCACGGCACTGGCACAAGAAAATGCACCGACCAACTAATGTCCAATTACATCTCGGCGATTGCTTATCCGTTTTGCAAGCGATGGAAAGGGGCGCGGTGAATTTGGCCTACCTCGACCCACCCTTCTTCACGCAGAAAGTGCATCGCCTGGCTCCGCGCGATCGCTCTCGTGAGTTTTCTTTTGATGACCTTTGGGCTTCGCAAAAGGAATACGCAACCTTTTTATTTGAACGCTTGTGCGAAATACGCCGAGTCGTTGCGGACAATGGCTGCGTGTTCTTTCATTGCGACCGCAACGCGGTTCATCTGGTGCGCGCGCTACTTGATGAGGTCTTTGGTGCTGAGAACTTTCGTTCAGAGATCATTTGGCATTATCGCCGCTGGTCTAACTCACAGCGGGCGCTGTTGCCAACTCATCAAACCATTCTCTATTACACGCAATCAGACAATTACACCTTTAACGAGATATTGATGGAGTATTCTCCTTCTACCAATGTTGATCAGATTCTTCAGCGGCGAGGCCGCGACGACTCGAACAAGTCTGTCTACGCGCGTGATGAGCAAGGCAATGCCGTCCCCAATGGAGCCAAGCGCGGCGTGCCACTTGGTGACGTTTGGGATATTCCCTTTTTGAATCCGAAAGCGAAGGAACGAACCGGTTATCCCACGCAAAAGCCTTTGCTCTTGTTGGAACGCATCATCTCGTTGGCAACCAACGAGGGGGATTGCGTGCTAGACCCTTTTTGCGGAAGCGGTACGAGTTTGGTCGCGGCGCAATTGCTCAACCGCACCGCCATTGGAATTGATCTGTCGGAAGATGCCATCGCAATGACGAAGCAACGGCTGAAAGAGCCGACCATGAGCCAATCCCGTTTGCTTGAGGTGGGACGTGAAGCCTATCGGACTGCCGATGAAAATGCGCTGGCGATGTTGCAAGGGGTGGAATATGTTCCGGTTCAGCGC
>JABFSD010000235.1 GCA_013140935.1 Acidobacteriota bacterium | reverse complement strand
GACTGAAGTCCACGCTACGGTCGCAGACTGAAGTCTGCGCTACTGGGAACAAATCATGGAAGAACGATTGCAAAAACTGATTGCGCAAGCAGGCATTGCTTCGCGCCGTGCGGCAGAAGAAATGATCAAAGACGGCGAAGTGCTGGTGAACGGTAACGTCGCCGTACTCGGCACGAAGGCTGATCCCGAAAAAGATCACATCAAAGTGCGCGGCAAGCTCATCAACGCGCGGCTGGAAAAATACGAAAAAGTTTATCTGTTGTTGAACAAGCCGACGGGTTACATCACCTCGAAAGCTGATCCCGAAGGCCGTCAGCTGGTGACAGAGTTGGTAGGGAAGTACCGCGACAAGGTGCATCCGGTCGGCAGGCTCGACGTGAATTCAGAAGGCTTGTTGTTGCTCACCAACGACGGGCAGTTCACGCAAGCCGTAGCTCACGCCGCCGGAAAAGTCGCCAAGGTTTATCACGTCAAAGTCAAAGGCCAACCCAGCGAACGACAGATCCGGCAAATCGCGCGCGGCGTCGAGTTGGACGGCGTGAAAACGGCGCGGGCAGAAATCAATCCGATTGAGTTGAGCGAGACGAACGCGTGGTTTGAAGTCACGCTTTATGAAGGGCGCAATCAGCAAATTCGCAAGATGTTCAAATCCATCGGGCATTCGGTGCTGAAGCTCAAGCGCGTGGCGATTGGCTTTTTGAAAATTGAACGACTGGCGACCGGCGAAGTGCGCGCGTTGACCGACGCCGAAGTGAAACGATTTTTTAAGATGAAAGAATCCGCGCCTGCCAAGCCCTTGCCGAGGCGTGTGCCGAACTTGGCCGAGAAGCGGCCTGCGCGCAAAGGCCCGCCGCCTGCGCGGGCGCGCAAAACAAAGGTTTGACATCGTGCGAAGCCAGCCGCTAGGCTCTCGCTTCCTTCAAGCTGTCACAGACGTTAATTGACGATTTATGGAAATTTTGCTCGCTGAAAGTTTAGGGTTTTGTATGGGAGTCAAACGCGCCGTGGATATGGCGTATAAGGCGCTCGACAAAGCCGAAGGCACTCCCGTTACTTCGCTTGGCCCACTCATTCACAACTCACAAGAGATGGCACGTTTGACCAACGACGGCGTAGGTCTCGCGCAAACCACGGCGGACGTACCAACGACAGGTACGGTCGTAATTCGCGCGCATGGTGTGACGCCGCAGGCCTACGACGAGCTCAAAGCACGGGGCTTAAAGGTTATGGATGGCACTTGTCCGTACGTGCATTACTCGCAACGCAAGGCGCGTGAGCTTTACGAAGAAGGTTATACCGTCGTCATCACGGGCGACCGCCAGCATCCTGAAATCGTAGGCATTCTCGGCCACATCAACGACGAAGCCTACGCGGTGAAAAGCGTGGAAGAAGCAGCAGCGTTGCCCGCGCTCGAACGCATCGGCGTGATTGCGCAAACTACGATTAGTCCGAAAAAGTTTCAGGCGATCATTGACGTGCTGAAAACTAAAGCGCCCGAAGTGAAAGTGTGCGAAACGATTTGCGACGCAACCGAAGAAAATCAAAAGGCGATTCGTGAACTGTCGGGCGAAGTCGAGTTGCTTTACGTGGTGGGCGGACGCCACAGCGCCAACAGCAACAAGCTGGTCGAGGTCGCGCGCGAGCAATGTCAGCAAACTTATCTGATCGAAACGCCCGAAGAAATTGACGCGGCGGATGTCGTTGGCATTCGCAAAGTAGGCATCAGCGCCGGAGCTTCGACGCCGGATTGGATGATTCAACAAGTCGTGCAACATCTGCGCGGGTTGGATCGCACGGTGAATCGCGCAGACCATCGTGTGGCCGCGTGAGCGAAGCTCACTAACTGCCCATCGGCATTGGCTTTTCAATGAGGCACGGTTTATGATGCGCGCGTTTTTGAAGTGCCGCACACACGCCGCGCCCAAAATACCAATCTCAAATTCAAGCCTGATCAGCTTCGATCCTGAATCGTGCAAGCGCCCGACTCAGTAAGTTTCCGAGGAGGAAGTTCAAGTTTCAATGTCAACCGAAAACCATAACCACGACGCTGAGGCGACGGGAGTCGCGCCCGCTCTCGCCCCTGAAAGCGCCCAACCGGCTGAGGCAAGCGCCCCAGTCGCTAGTGCCGCATCCGCAGTAGCAATCACCGCTCCTGAGATCAACGAAGAAGAAGAAATCGAAGATTTCGATTTCGGAGCGATTCTCGCCGCACACGAAAAAGAACATCACGCCGAAGTCGGCGAACACGAAGTCGTCAAAGGCCGCGTGATCAAGATCACTGAGCAGGCCGTCATCATTGACGTCGGCTATAAGTCAGAAGGCATCGTCAACATCGCTGAATTCAAGGACGGCGAGACCGTGACCGTTCAGCCCGGCGACGAAGTGGATGTGTTCGTCAAGCAACTCGAAAACAACGAAGGTTACGTTGAACTTTCGCGGGCTGATGCTGTCAGAATGCAATCGTGGGACGCCATCGAAAATGCTTTCAAGTCAGGCCAGATCGTCAAAGTCAAAGTCACTGAACGCATCAAAGGCGGTTTGCGTGTGGACATCGGAGGCGTGCAAGCCTTCCTGCCCGGCAGTCAGGTAGACGTGCGCCCGGTGCGCAATCTCGACGCCTATCGCAACAAAGAACTCGAAGTGCGCGTGCTCAAGGTCAATAAGAAGCGCGGAAATATCGTACTCTCGCGCAAGGCCCTGCTCGAAGAAGAGATCACCGGCAAGAAAACCGAAACGCTCAAATCGCTCGAAGAAGGCATTATCGTGGACGGTCAGATCAAGAACATCACCGAATACGGCGCGTTCGTTGATCTGGGCGGCATTGATGGCCTGTTGCACATCACCTACATGTCGTGGGGACGCA
>JABFSD010000493.1 GCA_013140935.1 Acidobacteriota bacterium | reverse complement strand
GATTTCGCCAGTGCCACGCAATGTAATGCGCTGCGCCAACGCGCGACCAAGATCGTCGCGGCGTTTGATCCGACCGAAGCTATTTCAGTTTTCTCGACCAATGAACAATCGCAAAAGGCCGATGAATACTTTATGACTTCGGGCGATAAGATACGCTGTTTTTTTGAAGAGGAAGCCTTCGATGAACGCGGCCAGTTGCGGCAAGCCAAAGAACTCTCGATCAACAAAATCGGCCACGCCTTGCACGAACTCGATCCGCTCTTCGCAGCGTTTTCGCAACAAGCAGCCTTGCGCAAAATTGCTGAAGACCTGGGTTACGTCGCGCCGCGTTTGCTGCAATCCACTTACATCTTCAAACAGCCCGGCATCGGCGGCGAAGTCGTATGTCATCAGGACGCTACGTTTTTGCTGACCGACCCACCGAGCGTGACGGGCTTCTGGTTCGCGTTGGAAAACGCGACCATCGAAAACGGCTGCCTGCGCGTATTGCCCCGCGGACATCGGCAAGGTTTGAAAAAGCTTTGGCTGCGCGAAGGTAAGACGATGCACTTTGAAACGCTCGACGAGACGCCGTGGGCGGAAGACGCGCTCGTTCCGCTCGAAGTCGAGACGGGCACGTTGATTCTGTTCAATGGCTTACTGCCGCATCGCAGTTGCGCCAATCGTTCGCCGCGCTCGCGGCATGCTTATACATTGCACATCATCGAAGGCACGGCGAACTATCTCGACGGCAATTGGCTGCAACGCGCGAAGGCCGCGCCCGGCTTTAAGGAACCCGCGTAATGGAAATCAAATTGCGCACCTGCGCGCTGCGCTATTGGCGACGCGGTGACGAAGCGTCGCTGGTTCGTCACGCCGACAATTATCAAATCTGGCGCAGCCTGCGCGACCGCTTCCCTCACCCTTACACCTCAAACGACGCACGCAAATGGATTGAACATACGCTCGCTGAAGACCCGCCCCTCAATCTCGCCATCACCATCAATCACGAAGCCGTTGGTGGCATCGGCATCATTCCCGGCAGCGACATTCATCATCGTTCGGCAGAAATCGGCTATTGGCTGGGCGAAGCGTATTGGGGACGCGGCATCGTGACGGAAGCCGTTAAAGCGGCGAGCCAATGGGCCTTTGAAAATTACGACTTGAACCGTTTGTGGGCGGGCGTATTTGAGTACAACGCGGCTTCGGCGCGCGTGCTGGTCAAAGCCGGATTCAAGTTCGAAGCGCGGTTGCGCGGTGCCGCGACGAAAGAAGGCCGCACGCTGGACGAACTGCTTTATGCGTTGGTCCGTGAATGAACGCGTCCGAGGATCGGGGGCAATGCGAAGGCGCGCTCATCATTACGCCTGGTGAAGCGCGCCAAGTTTTCATTTGCGCCACCCGCAACACGTCGTGCAAAACATAGGACAAAGCCGCCGCCGGCAAAATCACAGGCACTACGACCTCCCATCCCCAGCACTTATGGCTGAAGCAATTCGGTAAGGGCAACCAAAATCAGTTTCCGGTATCCCGGTTCGATCAAAGTAGAGTTCTCCACGGCATCCTGAATCTTTTGCAAACTCTCACGATGCAACGAACCTTTGAGGCGGCTCATATCGGCCAACACCTGGGCTTCGATTTCGGCCAGGCTGAAATGTTCGATGACTTCCTTGCAATCCACGTAACTATCGTGCGCCAGCATTTGCGGATAATCAGTTGCCTGAAGAAGTATCTGGCACATTTTCAACTCCGGCCTGCTCGCAATGAAGGGAGGGATGTCGCTATTGATAACAAAGAAAAGCGGCGGGTCGGCGCACACCGCCAGCAAAAAGTATTTATCCTTGGCGCGATTGAAAAAATCCTGATGGAGGTAAAACACGTTACCCGGCTTCAACGCAGCTTGTAATTGCGTTTTTTTGTCTTCCTGCGGGAAAAAGTCGCCGAGCGTAGGCATAGGGCTGTCAATGTTGTTCGAGCAAGTAGCTGGTTAGTAACTCGCCATCCTTTAACGTATTGGTAATTTCAGGCAAAGGGATGGGGATAGCGCGTTTGAAATAAGGAGCGTGCAACAACGCACCTCGTTGAGTCACTTTATTCCACGTTTCGTCGTGACTCGCCTGACTCAGGCTCGTAACTGAGAGCGAGCCATATTGCTGAATCGCCCAATCCAAAGCGGCGCGATCCGACTCACTCAACAGGGTCAGATCCGCTTCACGCAAAGGGCTTACGGCAAAATCGTCTACGGCAAAATCGCTATCTTCCGCACTCTCGGCATTTTTAATGATGTCGTAAATACCATCGGGCACCGGCCCATATTTCATGGCGACGTAACGATCATTGCAAATAAGCCGCGCGTATTTTTCGAGATGATAACGGTCGGCAAAATAAATAATTTTGCAAATATGCAAGCGATCCGCGATAGGCGCGCGCTGAACAATATACAAAATCACTTCCCGCGCCTTTTTCGCTTTGAAGATAACAGGAATATCCACTACCGGCGGCGCTGGTTTCAAAGCGATAGGCGCTTCTGTTGCTGTGGCTACGCTGCTCATAATAAACACCTCATCCTGATCAAAGTATCGGCACTCCGAATATACGAAAATGCCCAAGTTCGTTCAAACTGTTTCGCTGCTACCCAAATATAAATCTCTGCCCTTCACCAACGCCGCAATCTTGCGATCCGCAATCGAACGTTTGTTCATCCAGAAACCGCAATCGGGATTGACCCATTTGATGCGTTCGGCTCCGACGTAACCGGCAGCCATCTCGATGCGGCGTGCGATGTCTTCAGGCGATTCGACGGTGTTGACCTTGATATCAATGACGCCGAGACCGAGGCCGATGCGCGGATCGAGTTCATCCTTGAAATGCTGTAACTCTTCGTA
>JABFSD010000676.1 GCA_013140935.1 Acidobacteriota bacterium | reverse complement strand
CCACGAAGCGAATACGGCTTGAATCGCGTAACGCAACTGTTCGAGCGGATCAGTCGGAAAGGCTTTGCCCGTTTCTTTTTTGACGACCTTTTTATACTCAGCCACGACTTCGGCCAGCGTCTCGGCGCTGACGGCGGTGTCTTCGGTGAGGCCGAGTTTCTTTTTATAACCTTCAAAAACATGCTCGAACTTCTCAGCATCAATGTTGAGTACGATCTTGCCGAACAGTTGAATGAAGCGGCGATAAGCGTCCCACGCAAAGCGTTCATTGCCGGTCAACGCGGCCAACGATTTCAGCGTGTCGTCATTCAAGCCGAGATTCAGCACGGTATCCATCATGCCCGGCATCGAAAATTTCGCGCCCGAACGCACCGACACGAGCAGCGGATTATCGCCGCCGCCGAATTTCTTGCCGGTGACGAATTCGGTGTTCTTGAGCGCGCCTACGACTTGATCCCACATGCCTTCGGGGAACTGTTCGCCTTCGGCGTAATAGGCGTTGCATGCCTCAGTCGTAATCGTGAAGCCCGAAGGTACGGGCAAGCCCGCGTTGGTCATTTCGGCGAGGTTCGCGCCTTTGCCGCCCAGCAAGCCTTTCATTGTCGTGTTGCCTTCGGCATTGCCATTGGCAAACGTGTAAACATATTTCTTAGCCATCTTTTTCCTATTGATCTCCTCGTAAAGATTGGCGGACAGGTTACGAACCTGCCCTACCTTTTTTAATTCGTTGCCACCGGCCTGAGCCGGGTTAAAAGTTCATAAGATTTTGGTGCGCGTTCGAGCGCGCGATGAATCAGCCGAATCGTGATGCCGCCCAATGATTGCAACGCGACGGCGTCAGGATTGGTTGTCAAAAAATTCTGCGGCGCTTGTTTCAGCATCGCCTGCAAGGTCTGTCGCGTCACCGCTACCAGCGCATCGCCCGCGCCATCACAGCAAGTGCGGCAATGCGGTTGGCCTTCGTTGTCTAACCAGATAGTTTCGCTTTCGGTGAAAGCGCGGCTGCAATCGCCACAGCTTTTCATATCGGCGAGAAAGCCCGCGAGTTTCAATAACCAGACTTCAAAATAACGAGTCAGCGCGACGAGTTGCGCATCGTCAGCGACTTTCAGCGTCTCTACCGTCGCCGTCACCAGCCGATAAACCCGTTCGTTGGGTTCGTGCGCCGGGGTGAATTCAATCAGCAATTCGGTCAGGTAATGAATCACGCCCAGCCGTTCGCTGCTGATGCCGGCGGCGAAATTGGATTGCACGATTTCGCAACTCGAAAGCGCGACTAACTCTTTGCTTTCGTTTTGGTAATACGTGATTTGGACTTCGGTGAACGGTTCCAAACTCGCGCCGAACCGGCTGCGCAAACGCCTTGCGCCTTTGGCTACACCCCGCACCTGACCGGCTTCGCGCGTGAGCAGGACGCAAATCTTGTCGGCCTCTTTCAAGGTGAAGCTGCGCAGCACAAAGGCATGCATGTCGTGCAAAGGCATAAGTTGGGCAATCTAATTGGTCAGTCCGATTTAGTAAAGTTCTGACGAGAAGTTACAGCAAAAAGCCTAATCGCTGCGATGAATCATTGTGATGAAAGCCCAAGCAAATAGACAGGATGAGCAGGATTGTCAGGATTTACAGGATGAGGAGAACGTTGATCCCCCCCATGCTGACTGCTCAATCCTGTGAATCCTGACAATCCTGCTCATCCTGTCTAATTTCGTCGTACCGATTCGCTTTTTGGCAGAGGGGCTTTATGATGGCGCGCGTCCTCATAATCACTATGCATATCGGAATTGACGCGCACGCGCTCGGCGCACAACAGGGCGGCAATGAAACTTACGTCAAGCAATTGATTCTGGCGTTGGCGCAACTCGACCATTCCAATCGCTACACGCTTTACATTGCGCATCCTGAGACGGCGCGGCAGTGGCAGAATTTCTTTGCGCCGCGTCATCCCAATTTTGACGTGCGGCAAATCCCTGAGCCTACGCCGCTCGTGCGCGTGCCGTTGTATTTATCTTACGAATTACGCCAACGTCCCGTAGACGTGCTGCACGTGCAATACACCGCGCCGCCGTTTTGTCCGGTGCCGGTGGTGGCGACGATTCACGATCTGGCGTTTGAACATTTGCCGCAAACTTTCACGCGGCGCGGCGCATGGCAGTTGAAACTGACGGTGCGGCGTACGGCGCGGCGCGCGGCGCGCATCGCTACGGTGTCGGAATTTTCGCGGCGCGACATTGTGACGACCTATCGCTTGCCGAAAGAAAAAGTCGTCGTGACTTATAACGGCGTACACACCAACTTCAATCCTTCACCCAATCGCTCGGATGAGTCGGTATTGATTCGGCAGAAATACGGCATCACGCGCCCCTTCATTCTGACCGTAGGCAGTTTGCAGCCGCGCAAAAACCTCGTGCGCCTGATTCGCGCATACAGCCAGTTGCGTACGCAAGACCCAACCTTTGGCGTACAGCTTGTGATCGTAGGCCGCAAGTTGTGGTTGCACGACGACATTTTCAAAGAAGTGAAAGAACAGCGTTGGAGCAAAGACGTGATCTTGACGGGCTATGTGCCCGAAGAAGATTTGCCCGCGTTGTATCGCGCCGCCCAAGCCTTTGCCTACCCTTCGTTTTTTGAAGGCTTCGGCTTGCCGGTGTTGGAAGCGATGGCGTGCGGCACGCCGGTCGTGACCAGCAATCTGTCGAGCCTGCCTGAAATCACGGGGGAAGCCGCGATTCTGGTAGATCCGTTTGAAGAGCAGACCATTGCCGCCGGTTTGTATTGCGCCGTGACCGATGAATCGTTGCGCTATCGGTTGCGTGAGGAAGGCTTGATACAGGCACAGCGTTTCAGCTGGCGCAACACGGCGGAAA
>JABFSD010000848.1 GCA_013140935.1 Acidobacteriota bacterium | reverse complement strand
AATAAATCAATGTCTTCGCCCTTCTTCTGCTCTTCGCGTTCTTCGTGTTCTTCGTGGTTTCATTTTCTTGAAGTCTATAGTGCTGTGCTGAAGCTACAGGAGAATCAATGCAATGAACTTACTTGAAGGCAAAACCGCCATCGTCACTGGCTCCGGTCGAGGCATCGGACGCGCGGTGGCGATGCTTTTCGCGCAACACGGTGCATCGGTCGTCGTCAACGATCTCGACGGCGAAGTTGCCGAGTCTGTCGCCAGCGAAATCAATTCGTCTGGCGGTCAGGCCGTCGCTTGCACAGGCAGTGTGACTGCGCCGGAATTTCCCGAACGCATCGTCAAGACCTGCGTCGAAGAATTCGGCAAGCTCGACGTCATCGTGAATAACGCGGGTTACACGTGGGACGGCGTCGCGCAGAACATTACCGATGAAATGTGGGACGCAATGATCGCTGTGCATTTAACCGCGCCCTTCAAAATCATCCGCGCCGCCATGCCTTACATGCGCGACGTAGCCAAGCAGGAAATGGCCGCAGGCAAGCGCGTCCATCGCAAGATCATCAACGTGTCGTCTACGTCAGGCGTAGCGGGCAATCCGGGGCAGGCGAATTATTCCGCTGGCAAGATGGGCATCGTCGGCGTCACCAAAACGCTCGCCAAAGAGTGGGGACGTTTCAACATCAACGTGAACGCCGTCGCGTATGGCTTCATCGAAACGCGCTTGACCGCCGCTAAAGAAACGCAAGCGACGGCGCACATCGGCGAGAACGAAATCCAACTCGGCATTCCCGACCAGATGCGCCAAGCCGCGCAACAACACATTCCGCTGGGCCGCGCGGGTACGCCCGAAGAAGCCGCCGGGCCGGTGTTGTTTTTGGCTTCGCCGTTGGCCGATTATGTGACGGGGCATGTGTTGTTGGTGACGGGCGGGTCGTATGTGTGAGGAGGGCTTATGTGGACTGAGGACAAACAAAAACAGTTTGATGCGTTGCGCGAAAAAGAATGCGCGGGAACCTTGAACGCCGATGAACAAGCGCAACTCGACGCTTTCTTTGCTGAACTGAATGCCGAAGAAGCGGAGTTGTTGCGTCCGGCGATGGAACGTATGGCGCAAGAGCGACAGCAACAGGAAGCGGAGATTGCCCGCTTGCATAGGCAGAAAGGCTTGCTGGCTGATCTGGCCGCGCAGGAAGAGCGGTTGTTGCAGCGTGCGCAAGCCGTTTTGCAGGAAGTACAAACCGAGAAAGTACGCATACGTTCTGAATATGCGCTTGCGTTGGCCGAAGAAGCGCGCGTCGCTTGAAGCGTCATTTTTCAAAAGAAAGCCTATGATTAGCCGTGAACTCCGCGACACTGTGCGCCGCGCTTATCACTTTCGTTGTGGCTATTGCGGGGTGCATGAAAACGAAGTCGGAAGCGAACTTGAGATAGACCATTTCTGCCCTCTGGCCGCTGGCGGTAGCGACGAACTGAGCAATCTGGTTTATTGCTGTTCCGCTTGTAATCGCCACAAGTCGGATTATTGGACAGCGGATGAACGGCGACAGTTATTACATCCGTGGCGAGACGATTGGGCGCTCTATTTGCGAGAGGCAGAAGATGGGCGGTTAATGGCACTGAACGAACGCGGTGAATTGCACTTACGGCGATTGCAACTCAATCGCCCGCAACTAGTTGCGGTGCGGTTAGAGCGAGTGGCGCAGCGAGACAATGTCGCAACACTTGCCGCATTGCAGGGGGAAATCGTGCGCATCAGGCAACACCGAGACGAACTCGAAATACGTTTGCAAAAGGTGGAGGCGCAACTCGCCCAACCCGACAATTGACACGCGCGTCACTGGCGCGCGTAAAGAGCCACCAGTTATTCACCTATTATTGAGAGAACCTATGAACCGCCGAGAATTTATTCAACAAACCACTTACCTGACGACTGCTACGACGATGCTTTCACTCGCTGCTGAAGCCAAAGTGAATTGGCCGATTGGCTGTTTCAATCGTCCGTGGACGAAATGGAGCTTTGACGAATCGCTCAAACAAACCAAAGCTGCCGGCTATCAAACCACCGGCTTGCTGAGTCGCACGCGCGAAGAGCCTTTCATCGCGGCGGAGGCTTCGCCCGAATACTTAACCAAGCTGAAAGAGCGACTCACTGCCAGCGGATTGAAAACCAATATGGGTGCGTTGCGTTCGCGTCATAACATCGCGCTGGCTGATTCGATCAAGGAAGTGCGCAAGCAACTCGACAACGCGCAAATGCTCGGCCTGACATACGCGCTGTCGTTTGGCGTAGACAAGCCGGAAGAGTACGCCCATTACTATCAAGTGATGAGCGATGCGGCAGTGTATGCGCAGGACAAGAAGATCAAGCTCGTGATGAAACCGCACGGCGGCGGCAGCGGCGCTTCGGAAGAAATTTTGCGTTGTATGAAGGCCGTCAATCATCGCAACTTCAAGATTTGGTACGACGCGGGGAACATCATTCATTACACCGGCAAAGACCCGATTGAAGAACTGAAACCCATCGCCCAACACGTCACCGGCTTTTGCGCGAAAGATTGCGCGACGGTCAAAGGCGACGTGATGCTGCAATTCGGAGAAGGCAAAGTGGATTTCGCGGGCGTCTTCAAAACGCTCAAAGCCGCCGGATTCAAAGGCCCGATTATGGTCGAGTGCTGCAAGATCGGCGCTACGCCGGAAGAGACGGCGGCGAATGCGAAGGCGAATCGGGAGTTTTTGGTGAAGGTGTTGGCTGCGGTGTGACGGATTTAGATTGTCACCTGACAGCCGCACTGCAACGTGACGGTGAGAGGTGATTGATGCTGTTGCTCTCAGTCGGCGGTGAAGTGATAGATGATTTCGGTGTAAGGATCGAACACCAAAATGTCTTTGACGCCTTGTGACAGGTAAACCGGTGGGCGGAGTTCGAGGTCTTTCTTTTCGTAGCCGCGACTGATGATTTCGATTACGGCTTCAGATACACCGGTGTCCGTTTCAGTTGGCTCGTTACAGAAAATCGAAATGTCAGGGCGCTTGTCTGAGCCGTTAGGAAATTTGATATGCAAATTTGAGTAGTGCTTGCACTCGCAAAAATCATCGCCTTGCTTAAGGGGCAAATCACGCAAGGTGAAGGGTCGCTTCATTGCATGGCTTCCCAAACCAGTTGTTCATCCTGCAACAAAGGCGCGGCGGGTAGCGGTTCGCTTTCCCAGCGGGCGATGACAAGTGGGGCTACGCCGTGGCCGAGGATGTTGACGCCGGTGCGTACCGGGTCCATTGCGACTTCTACGCTCAACAACAGCGCGACGCCTTCGAGCGGCAGGTGCAGCGAGTTGAGCGCGCCGACAATGATGAGCAGCGACGAACGCGGCACCGCGGGTGCGCCTTTGCTGGTAATCATTAGCGTCACGAACAACAACGCGAGTTGTTTGACGCTGAGAGTTACGCCCGCCGCTTGCGCCGTGAACAACACGGCAATCGGGATGTAAAGCGTCGTACCCGTCAGGTTGAAACAAAAGCAGGCGGGCAAGACGAAGCCGCTGATGCGTTTTGACAAGCCCGCGCGTTCGAGGTTTTCGAGCAGGGGCGGCAAGGCTACGCCGCTTGAGGTCGTCGTCACGGCGAGCAGGAAGGGTTCGCGCATGAGTTGATAAAACTGCCGCCACGAGACGCGCGACCAAAGGAACAGCGGCAGCAAGACGAGCAAGGTGAATAAAGCCAGCGCGACGTAAAGCGTCATGACAAGTTTGCCGAGTGCGCCCAATGCGCCCAAGCCGCCGTTGGCGACGGTGACGGCAACGGCGGCGGCGACGCCCAACGGCGCGAGCCACATCACGTAATGCGTCACGCGAAACATGGCTTGCGCCAACGCTTCGGCAAAGGACACCAGCGGACGCGCGGGTTCGCCCAACGTAGCGCACGCCACACCAAGCGCCGTGCAAAAGACGACGATCTGCAATACGTCGCCGCGCGCCATCGCATCAATCAGACTGTTGGGAATGACCTGTTCGAGCATCGCGCCGAAACTCATCGGCGTGACGTTACCCAATGGCAAGTCATTTGTCTTGGCGGCAGTCAGCATTACGCCAAGGCCGGGTTTCATTGCCAGCGCCGTCAGCATTCCGCACGCCAGCGCCAGCGTCGTGACGATCCAAAAATACACAAAGGTTCGCAGCCCCAGCCGTCCCATAGCCTTCAAATCGCCCGTCCCTGCAATCGCCGAAATGAGTGCGCCGAAAATCAGCGGAGCCATGATCGCTTTGACTGCGCGCAGGAAGATGTTGCCGAGCGGCGTGAGTTCGCGCGCGACGTTGGGGGCGAGCAGCCCGGCGGCGATGCCGCAGACCATGCCCAGAATGATCCAGCCGGTCAGATTGATTTTTTTCATCACAGAAGAAATTAGACAGGATTCACAGGATTTTCAGGATTCACAAGATGGTCAATAGGCATAGGCATTTCAGCTTTCTTCTTCATCCTGTGAATCCTGAAAATCCTGTGAATCCTGTCTCGTTCGTGTTTATTTGAAGACGAACCCGACGTTGCCCTTTCTCTTGTCGGGGTGCGACACTTTACCGCGCAATCATTGTTTAGCTAAATCGAAACCCAAAAGGAACTGTCATGCGAATGAAATGCTGGTCATTCATCATCGCGCTGTTGTGCGTGTGCCAATGCGTGTGGGCACAACAGCCCGATTTTAGCGAACTCGAAAAAGTCATCGTGGCCGAGTTGCAGGAAACCAATGCGCCCGGCGCAAGCCTCGTCATCGTGCGTGGCTCGCAGGTGATTTACGCGAAAGGCTTCGGCACGGCGAATGTCGAAACCAATGCGCCAGTGACGCCCGATATGCTGTTTCGTTTGGGTTCGACGACGAAGATGTTCACGGCGGCGGCGCTGGTGCAATTGGCCGAACAGGGCAAGCTCCGGCTCGACGAACCGATTGGCAAGTACGCCAAAGGGTTGAGCGGGAAAATTGCGGCGCTCACGGCGAACCAGTTGTTGAGCCATCTGTCGGGGTTGAAAGATACGGCGACGATGTTCGGCAAGCACGATGACGAAGCGCTGGGCGAGACGGTACGCGCGTTGCGAGACGATTTCTTCTTTGCCGAACCTGACAAGGTTTATTCCTATTCCAATCCCAACTTCTGGCTCGCGGGCTATTTGATCGAAGCCGTCAGCGGCAAGGCTTACGCCGATCAATTAAATGAAAGCTTGTTCAAGCCACTGGGCATGCAACGAACTACGTTTCGGCCTACGCTGGCGTTGACTTATCCGCTGGCGCAAGGGCACGAAGATGGGAAGATCATTCGCCCCGCCGCCGACAATGCGGGCAACTGGCCGGCGGGTTCGATGTTTTCAAGCGCGCTCGATCTGTCGCGTTGGGTGATCGCGTTTTTGAACGGCGGACAGTTAGAAGGCAAACAAGTGTTAGCACCTTCGTTGATTGCCACGATGATGACGCCACGCGCGAACCTGCCAGGATCGCAAAACAAATACGGCTACGGCCTGACGCTCGCAACGCAGCGCGGCGTGAAGCTGGTCGAACACGGCGGCTCGCGCAGCGGTTACGGTTCATTTATTCGCATGGCTCCCGCACAGCGCATCGGCATCATCCTCACCATCAACAAATCCGGCGGCAGTTTGAACAAAACGCTCGAAAAGGCTTCTGAACTGATGTTGCCGTTCGCGGCGAAAGCGGAAACGAAACCGCAACCCATTACGATGACCGAAGTCGAGATGCGCAATTGCATCGGTGTCTTCGGTGATGGCTCGACTACCATTGAGATCGCGTTGCAAGACGGCAAGCTGATCGCCAAGACCGGCACCAGGCAATCTCCGGTACAAAAAATCGGTCAGATGCGTTTCGCAGGATTGGGCAATGAGTTCGTGTTGATTGCAGACGCCAACGGCAAGGCAGAATTTTTGCACGCAGGCGGCAGAACGCTGCGGCGGCAAGCCAAATAACCCAAAACAAAGAGGAAACTTTTATGTCATTCACACGCCGTTCTTTCATGAAAACTTCGCTGATGGCTTTGCCTGCGGCGGCATTCAATTACGCACCGGAGCAAAACTGGCCGGAGTTTCGCGGCCCCGGCGCGCGTGGCGTAGCCGAGGGGTTCGCTACGCGCGCGACTTGGAATGTGAACGAAACCGGCAAAGACTCCGGCGTGCAGTGGCGCGTAGCCGTTCCGGGCTTGGGACATGCGAGTCCGATCTTATGGAAAGACCGCATCTATCTCGCTACCGCCGTGCCGAAAGAAGGCAAGGCTTCGTTGCGCATCGGCTATTACGGCGACGTAGGTCCCGCCCAAGACAATGACGAACAGCGTTGGATGATTCTGTGTCTCGACAAAAAGTCGGGCAAGACGAAATGGGAGCAAACCATTCGCACGGCTAAACCGGTTACGGTGCGGCACGAAAAGGCTTCGCACGCGAATACGACGCTGGTGACCGACGGCAAACATCTGATCGGATTTTTCGGCGGGGATGGGCTGTATTGCCTCGACCTGAAAGGCAAGCTGCTTTGGCAAAAAGACCTCGGCGCGATCAACGTGACGTGGCGCAGCATCGCATGGGGTTACAGCAGTTCGCCCGCGTTGCATCAAGACCGCATCGTGTTGCTGTGCGATGACCCGAAAGACCCATTCCTCGCAGCCTTGAGTTTGGCGGATGGTAAAGAGTTGTGGCGCACTTCGCGCAAAGGCGCGTGTGAGAGCAGTTGGGGTACGCCGTTTATTTACAACGACGGCACGCGCACACAGATCGTAGCGAATGGCTATCCTTACATCGTTTCTTACGATTTCGAGACAGGTAAGGAGTTGTGGCGCTTGCGCGGCGGCGGAGACATTCCTGTGCCTACGCCGTTTGTGGCTGACGGCTTGCTGGTATTGACCAATGCCCATGGCGGGAAGACGCCGCTATTCGCCGTGCGGCCTTCAGCGACAGGCGACATCTCGCTCGAAGAAGGCAAGACCAGCAATGACAGCGTTGCCTGGAGCGTACCCAATGGCGGCTCTTATCTTTCAACGCCGGTCGTATACAGCGGATACATTTATCTCGCCAATCACAATGGCGTGGTGCGCTGTTTCGATTTCAAGACGGGCGAAAAGATGTTCGAAGAGCGGCTGGGCGCTGATTCGGCTTGTTCGGCTTCGTTGGTGGCGGCGGACGGCAAGATTTATTGCCCGACGGAACAAGGCGTCATTTACGTACTCAAAGCCGGGCCGAAATTTGAAGTGCTAGCGAAAAACGATTTGGGTGAGCCGTGTCTGGCGACGCCCGCGATTTCGCAAGGCGTGCTGTATTTCCGCACGTCAGCCAGCCTGATGGCGATCAAGTAAAAGGATGACCGTGATGAAAAAAAGAAACGTAGTTTTTGTATTGCTCGCGTTGGTTTCGCTGGCGTTGGCGCAACGCGCGCGTTCGCCGCAAATCGAAGCCCTGATCGCACGCGCCAAGTCGCTCGAACTGAATACGTCTTACGAGCCGCCGCCGGGTGATGCGCTCACTCATCACGCAGCGGGCTTCGCCAAAGTGATGTGTTCGGCGGTATTCATCACCGGACTCGACCCCGATTTCGCAGCGGCCAACGTAGGCGGTTTCACTGCGCCGTTTGACGAACGCGCCAAGCTGGGCAAGCCCGCGATTGATCGCGCGAATAAATCCATCACTGTCACGTTGCCCAACGGCGTCAAGCGGGTGGCGAAACATTTTGGTTCGCAAGGTTGCATCGCGTTGCCGCTCGACAAAAACGAATTGAATTTCAAACCCGTTGCCGTCACCAGCAAGTTGCCTGCCGCTGACCAACAGCCGTGGCCGATGGGCGATAAGTTGCCGGCGACAACGCTGCCCAAAGAGATCCCAAAGGAGATAAATGCTGACAAATTCAAACAAGCGATTGACGCAGCCTTCGCTGACGAAAAGGGAATGACGGCGGCGTTCGTCGTGACGTGGAAAGGCAAGCTCGTCGGCGAACGCTATGGCGCGGGCATTACGGCACAAACGCCCCTCGAAAGCTGGTCAATGGGCAAAAGCCTGACGGCGACGCTGCTGGGCACGCTCATCAAGCAAGGTGTTTACAAACTCGAACAGGCCGCGCCGATTCCCGAATGGCAAGGTGCCAACGACCCGCGCGCCAAAATTCGCATCGCCGACATTTTGAATATGTCGAGCGGCATTCGCATTCGTGCGCCGCAAGACCCTGATTACGTGGACGATGGACGCTACCCCGATCATTTGTATCTTTACACCGGCAGCGAAAATCTGTTTCGTTACGCCGCGACGCGCCCGCAACAATGGCTGCCCGGTCAGGTTGGACGCTATCGCAACACCGATCCGGTGCTGACGAATTACCTGATTCGCCTTGCCGTGGAAAAACGCGGCGAAGATTATTTGTCATTCCCGCGTCGCGCGCTGCTCGACAAGTTGGGCATGAGTACGATGTTGATGGAAACCGACTCGTTCGGAAATTTTCTGACGCAGGGCTATGAATTCGCCTCCGCACGCGATTGGGCGCGACTCGCCAATCTTTATTTGCAAGACGGCGTATGGAACGGCGAACGCTTGCTGTCGCCGGAGTTCGTCAAGTTCGTGCAAACGCTCGCGCCTGCTTGGAAAGCCGATGGGCGACCGATTTACGGCGGCTTTTTCTGGCTCAACGGCGACGGCGGATACCCTGTGCCGAAAGAGATGTTTTATATGGCGGGCGCAGGCGGGCAATACACGATGATGATTCCCTCGCACGATCTGGTGGTGGTTCGTCTCGGTCATTATCGCGGCAGCGCGCCGGGCGAGCGTGCGCTCAAGCAGGCGTTGGCGTTGTTGATGGAAGCCGTACCGAAAAAGAAATAGATTCGCGCAACGATTGGTCGCTAACACTTTCATTATTCAGGAGCTATCGCATGAAAATCTTACTATCACTACTATTTGGCCTATTTGCCCTATTCGCCCCATCTGTCTCATCCGCTCAAACCCAACCGGATTGGGCAAAACTCGAAGAAGAAACCATGCGCCACTTTCAGGCGATCTTGCGGTTGGACACGAGCAATCCGCCGGGCAATGAAAAGCTCGTCGTAGAT
>JABFSD010000499.1 GCA_013140935.1 Acidobacteriota bacterium | reverse complement strand
CTTATGCAAAAAATCTTTTCAGTAGCTGTTTTACTGTTACTTTCCACCGTTGGGCTTTACGGACAAACCTCCAGCGCCATCACCGGAACCATACTCGATCAACAAGGCGCAGCCATCGCGGGAGCCAAAATCACGCTGCGCAGCGTCGAGACGAATCTTTCCCGCAACCTCGAGAGCGACGGACAAGGGCTTTACGCCTTTGTTGAATTGCGCGCCGGGCAATACGAAATTCAGGTAGAAAAAACAGGATTTAAGAAACTTGTTCGGCAAGGCGTTACGCTCACCGTCGGCGAACCTTCCACGATTGATCTCACGATGGAACTAGGCGTTTTCAACGCAGGCATTGATGGCATCAAAGTTTTTGAACCACTCGTCAACACGCAAACCTCTGAACTCAGTTACCTCGTCGGCGAACGCGCCATCCGCGAGTTGCCTTTGAACGGACGCAATTACACCGACCTCGCGTTGCTGCAACCCGGCGTGACGGCTTATCCGCAACGCGACGGCGGTTCGGTCGTAGCCCACGGCCTCGGCCTCACGATTAACGGGCAGGACATTCGCTCGAACGTTTATTTGCTCGACGGAACCTTGCTCAACGATTTCACCAATGGCCCCGCAGGCAGCGCGGCGGGTACGGCGCTCGGAGCCGAAAGCATCAAGGAGTTTCGCGTTGAAACCAATTCTTACTCGGCTGAGTTCGGACGCAATTTCGGCGGACAGATCAACGCCATCAGCAAAAGCGGCGCGAATGCCTTGCACGGTTCGCTCTACCATTTTTTGCGCAACGACAACATGGACGCGCGCAATTTCTTTGATCGCCAGCCGCTGGGCAAACCTGAATTCAAACGCAATCAATTCGGCGGAACGGTTGGCGGCCCCATCGTCAAAGATAAGACCTTTTTCTTTTTCGGCATTGAAGCCCTGCGCGAACGTTTAGGCCGCACGGTTTCGACCTTCGTACCCGATGCCAACGCACGGCAAGGCATTTTGCCCGGCGTGACAACGCCGGTCGTCATCAATGCAGCGATCAAACCGTTTCTCGATCTGTTCCCGCTGCCCAACGGCGCGAACATCGGCGGCGGACTCGCGCGTTACAATTTCGGCTTCGGCCAACGACTCGATCAAAATTATTTTCAGTTGCGCGGCGATCAGGTCATCAACACATATCATCAGGTTTTCGCACGCTACACGTTTGACGATGCCGACCAGTTGCTGCCGACTGACTTTCCGCAATTCCCCCGCACGTTCCTTTCGCGCAATCAGTTCGCCACCGTCGAACACACCTGGCTGATTTCACCCTCGATGGTGAATACGGCACGGCTCGGTTACAGCCGCACCCGCGTAGGCCAGGACGTACAAGCCGACATTCCTTCTACGATTCAACCCTTTGTGCCCGGTCGCCGTTTTATGGGCAATATAGACATTGGCGGCATCCCGCGTTTCGGTCCGCAAAGTTCGGTGAACGTGCAACTCGATCAAGATGTATTCAGTTTCAGCGACACCGTCACGCAAGTGCGCGGCGCGCATACGCTGAAATTCGGCGGCTTGGTTGAGAACTATCAATCGCGCGAAGTAAACCCTACGTTTTCGCTGGGCATTTATAACTTTCCTGATTTGCGTTCGTTTCTCGAAAACCGTCCGAACCGTTTCATCGGCCTGACGCCCGAAGCCCAATTTGATCGCGGCTGGCGTTATTGGCTGTTGGGCGCATTCGCGCAGGACGACTTTCGCCTGACGCGACGACTGTCAGTGAATCTGGGCTTGCGCTATGAATTCTCAAGCGTGCCGTTTGATCGCCGCGACATCAATATGCCGAACCTGTTCGCGCCGACGGTGACGATTGGCAAGCTCTATCAAAACCCTACCACCAAAAACTTCTCGCCACGCGTAGGCTTCGCGTGGGATGTTTTCGGCGACAGCAAAACCAGCGTGCGTGGTGGCTACGGGCTTTATTACAACACCAACAACCAGCAGAACCTGATCGTCACCGTAACCAATCCGCCCGCGACGCCGCGTCCTGTGATTGTGAATCCTACGTTTCCGAATCCGCCCTTCGCGCGTGCCGGAACGCTTTCGATTCGCCCAATTGAATACGACATCAAGTCGCCGAACGTGCATGTCTATAACCTGAACGTGCAACGCCAACTGCCTTTCGACACGGCGGTGACGATTGGTTACGCGGGTTCGCGCGGCCTTCATTTGTGGCGCAACACCGATTGGAACGTGCCCGTGCCAACGCGCCAGGCCGACGGCTCGTGGTTTTACGCGAACAATCTGCCGCGTCCTAACCCAGCTTTCAGCACCATCGAACTCAAAAAGAGCGACGGCAATTCGTGGTACAACGCGCTGATTTTTGAGGTGCGCAAACGCTTCACGAAAGGCGTGGACTTTCAATCGTCTTACACGTTCTCGCGCACGCTTGACACAACTCAGGCTTCGACGTTTTTCTCTGACGCGACGAATGGCACAGTCTCGGCGCTGCCCGAAGTGCCGGGATTGAATTACAACAAAGGCCTCGCCGACTTTCACGCGGCGCACAACTGGGTCGTCAATTTCAATTGGGAAATTCCTTTCGCTAAAAACCGCAAAGACGTGACGGGCAAGTTGCTGGGCGGCTGGAACCTGATTGGCATCGGCCAAATGCGCAGCGGCAATCCCTTGACGGTTTTCGTTTCGGCCAACCGTTCACAATCGAAATGGAATCCGTCGAACAGCGCGAGTTTAGGTTTTGATCGTCCGAGTTTGGCGGCAGGTTACACTTACGAAAGCGCCGTGCTGGGCCGCCCCGATCAATACTTCGACCCAAAGGCTTTCGTCTTACAGGCTTCGGGCACGCTGGGCAACACCTGACGCAACGCTTTCATCG
>JABFSD010000218.1 GCA_013140935.1 Acidobacteriota bacterium | reverse complement strand
TCACGGAACTTTGTGTTTTGAAAGTCGAAGGCGCTACGCTCGCCCCGGTGGCAGACACTTTGTTGAAGCTGCTTCCTGAAGAGTGGCGTGGCAAGATGTGGGGCTTTCACCCGCAACAGGGACAAGGCCGCAGCGGGAGCCTTTCGCTGACACGTCCGCGTATTCAGCCCGTGACGGCGCTGGCGGTAAAGGCTACCGATGATTTTCGTTATAGCGCCGCCAATCCGTTTTACCGGCTGACCCCGCAACTCACGCTCGTGCAGGACGGCAGTGTCATCACGAATGCCGAGGGCAAAGTCTTCGGCGTGGCGGTCTATGACATCGCCAACGAAGTCAGTCTGGTTTATCCGCTCAAACGCATTCAGGGCATCGTCGCAAAAATCAAAGAATCGAAAGAAAGTTTGGCGTACGGCTGGCTGGGCGCGACGAGCCGCGATTTGCCCACAACCATTCCGACGCGGATGAGTACGCCTAAACCCGCGCCTGACCGTGGCGTTTGGATTGATGGTGTTTTTCCTGATAGTCCCGCCGAAACCGCCGGTATTAAAGTCAAAGACCTGCTATTGAGCATCAACGACCGTCCTATCGAAACGCGCGCGCAAATGAGTTCGGTCTTGCGCCAGTTGCCGCCCGATAGCGAAATCACGATTCGCCTTAAACGCGAGAGCGAATTCAAAGTCGTCAAGGCCAAACTTGCCCCTTTGGGAGCCGACTCGCAACAATCCATCAGTAAATTATTGCAACGGCTCGAAGCCTGGAAATCCCAACTCAAGACCTTGCCCAACACTGACCCCGAACATGGCAAACTCGAAGCCAAAGTCGTCACGATGGATGCGATGATGAAAAGCATCATCGCGTCACCCGCGCCGCCCGAAGTCAAACTGAAAGTGCTTTACGGGTTGGAATTCCAGCCGATGACCGAGAGCCTGCGGCAACATTTCGGCGCACCGCATGGCGTGTTGGTGGCGACTGTGAATGAAGGCAGTTCGGCGGCGCGGGCGGGATTAAAAGCGGGCGACATCATTACGCAAATCGGCGAGAACAAAGTGACTGACCAGGCCGGTTTATTGCAATCGCTGGACGCCGCCGCCAACAGCATTCAACTCACCGTCTTACGGCGACGCGCGGCTGTGACTTTAGCCTTCAATCGCTGAATTTCCCGCATCAACCTAAATTTTCGGCGGAATTTGCGACAGTTTGCGACAAGCTGTTATGCTGCGGCTTATTCAAAATCGGCAACCTCCAAAGGCGAGAAAGTCAGCGTGTCCCAAAATCTCAAAACGGCAAAAGTGACGGTGATCGTATACATTCTGATCTGTTTCGAGGTCGGCCTTATGCTCATCGTGCTGCCGTGGCTGCCGGCTTATTGGGACGATAATTTTTTCCTCTATTTCGTCACAGGCAAACTCAACTCGCCGGGTTTGCAATCGTTCATCACCAGCGGTTGGATGAAAGGGCTGGTTTCTGGTTTGGGACTCGTCAACATTGCCGCCGGCGTTTGGGACATCTTCAAGTTTCGCAACAGCGTGGCCTTGCTGTCAGGCGGTGCGCCGGAACGTGCAGTGTCGCTTCCTTCCGACCGACCCAGTTGATCGTGCTTTATCTCATCACGCATCGTTTGGCCTTGCCCGCTCCGCATTGGCCGATTCAACTCGAATTCATTGCCCAGGCTGCCGCGTCAGGCGTATTGCTGATTCAAATCCGTGAAAAAGATGTGAGTGCGCAAACGCTTGCTGAGTTCGCGCGACAGGCGATAGCCGTAGCGCGTCCGCACGGCGCACGCATTCTCATCAACGACCGCATAGACGTGGCGCTCGCTGTCGGAGCCGACGGCGTACATTTGCGCGTTGACTCATTGCCATCTGCTGTCGTGCGCCGACTCACTTCGCCGGATTTTCTCATCGGCGTTTCGACGCATTCGCTGACCGAAGCGCAAGCAGCGCAAGCGGGCGGCGCAAGTTTCATTACCTGCGGCCCGGTGTATGAAACGCCTTCCAAATACGAATACGGCGCGCCGTTAGGATTGGCGGCTTTTCGCGCGATTGCCGAAACGGTTGCGATTCCGGTTTATGCGCTCGGCGGCATTAACGAAAGAAACTTGCTGGAGCCCTTGCAACACGGAGCCGCTGGCATCGCTGCGATTAGTTTGTTTCAGCGGGCCGAACGAATCGCCCGCGCGGTTGCCGTTATCAGCAAACCAGACTAGCGCGTCAGGCGGCTTTGCGTTATAACCCTGTGCGTCGCGCAGCCAGTCAAGATGGAATCACTACCAAACATAAGGCTGCGGCGCATTCAACACTGACACACATCCTGAGATACGGAAGACAACCGTTGCGTAATGTGGCTCCCCATAAGCCGACAGCCTTGCGCAACGCCAGACGTATTACATCGAGGAGTAATGACTTATGGAACCCGAACGCAATGTAATCCCCATGCCGATGCCCGACAACGTGAAAAACGCGACGGCTTCGGTGACTTCCATCAATCGCGCGGCCAATAATGTCAGCGCCGAAGAATCCACGGGCGGCAGCGTAGATAAAATCCGTGACATTCTCTTCGGCGCGCAGATGCGCGAATACGACCGCCGTTTCTCGCGCCTCGAAGATCGCCTGCTCAAAGAAGCCAGCGATTTGCGCGAAGACACGCGGCAACATTTCGACACGCTCGAAGGTTTTATCAAGAGCGAATTTGCCGCGTTGAGCGACCGGCTCAAAACCGAAAATCGCCAGCGCGACGAAATGGGTGCGGAACTGAATACGCGCTTGTCGGAAGCCGCCAAAATGCTCGAACGCAAGCTGATGCAACTCGACGAACTCACCGCGCAAAACCAGCGTGCGTTGCGCCAGCAAATGCTCGATCAAGCCAAGACG
>JABFSD010000755.1 GCA_013140935.1 Acidobacteriota bacterium | reverse complement strand
AACCGCGTTTCCTTCAAGCGGCTGGCGAGCCGGAAATCGAAGAAGGAAACAGACTCATGAAAGGCGGTCTATGACGAGAAAGAGTCCCACGGGTTCAGATTATGAACGGGAAGGAGCGCGCGCGACTAAGCAAGCATTGCGTCAGTTGTTTCTATTAGCGATAGCCGAACACGCTCCGCGCGTGATCGGAAAATAAGTAAAGACTTTCTCAGTCGAGCGAACCACTAATCCCAGCCTTTGCCAGCAAGCAGCCTTTCTATGCAATTCAGAGTTAGCCGCAAAAGCCCCATTCACAGCTAATAAGCCTTTACTTATGAATAACAAATACAGCTATTTAGCAGGATAGACTTCAAGAAAAAAATCAACTTTTTTGCCCCGTGCATATTGACCAAATGGTCGAGTGCGCTTACAGTGTGGAGCAAGGTGGTTGAGAGTGGGTGATCGGCCTTAACAAGAAATTCCAAACAGAAATTTGACATGATAGAAGCTGGTGACGAATCGTTTTTCCTAATTCGTAAGCGGCTTGTAACTCAGGCACGCCGCTATGCTGAGAGGCAGCTTTACCGCCAACATTGATGACAAAGGGCGTCTGCGCATTCCTGCCGTATACAAACGGTTTTTTGAGGAAGAGTACGCGGGCGCTACGAGTTTCTATGTCACGAGCCTGACGGGCGAAAACGTATTGATCTATCCGATGCGCGAATGGGAGATCATCGAATCGAAACTGGCGGCCTTGCCTTCGCAAGACCCTACGCGCAAAAAGTTTTTAGACCGCACCAGTTATTTTGGCAATGAGCAATCGGTTGACGCGCAGGGACGCATCGTGATTCCTCCGATGTTGCGCGGTCAAACGGGACTGCTCGGCGAAGTGCTGGTCGTAGGTCAATTGGCTTATTTGGAAGTTTGGAGCGCGGATACGTTCCGCGCACGTTTGAATGCGCAACCGTGGACGGATGACGACGCGGAGAAGATAGCTCGCTTAGGAGTATAGCCATACTGGTAGAAGCAAATGCGGGTTAGTCGTTGTCGTTTGTTTGAGGTTTGCGTGATTGTGAGTCGGGGAAATTTTCTATTTGGCATTTTAGATTTTTCATTTGTCATTGCCGCAGAGCGATAGCAAATGAAAAATCTAAAATAGAACATAGAAAATTTCTGCCTCTCTTAAAGTAGTTCCCCCATCAACCTTTCCCTTTTGAATTTTGTCGGTGTCGCGTGAGGTGTCTGAGTTATGAGTAACGCCGCACATCTCACGGGTTTGCATACGTCGGTGATGCCGAACGAGGTGTTGGCACATCTAGACGCGGCGCGCGGAGGCACATTCATTGATTGCACGCTCGGGCTGGGCGGACACAGTGAATTGATTCTCGACGCCTCACCCGACACGCGCGTCATTGCCTTTGACCGCGACGCCGAAGTTATCGCGTTGGCGCAAGAGCGACTGGTGCGTTTCGGCGAACGCTTTCGCGCCATTCACGATGATTACCGTTCTCTGAAACAACATTTAGAAGGCCAACAGTTCACAGGCATTCTGGCTGACTTGGGCGTTTCGTCGTGGCAGTTGGATACGCCGGAACGCGGCTTCAGTTTTCGTACCAATTCTTTGGCGCCGCCGTCACAAAGCCATTCGACATTTCCTTTAGACATGCGGATGGATCGCAGCGGGGGACAGACGGCGGCGCATTTTGTTAATTCACTAAGCGAACGCGAACTCGCTGATTTGATTTTTGAATACGGAGAAGAACGCGCTTCGCGTCGCATCGCACGACGCATCGTACAGGAACGCGCGAAAGCTCCGATTGAGACGACGGCGCAATTGGCTGATCTGGTGATTCGGGCGATCAACCAGAAAGGCTATTGGCGCATTCATCCGGCGACGCGCACGTTTCAGGCGCTGCGCATTGCCGTCAACCGCGAACTCGACGGCTTCCCGCAATTCATTGCCGAGGCCGTTGATTTGTTAGCTGAGAATGGAACTTTGGTGGTGCTTACGTTTCATTCGTTGGAAGACCGCCTCATCAAACAGGCGTTTCGTTTTCAGGCCGGTCAGTGCGTGTGCCCCGCCAGCCAGCCCTTTTGCAGTTGCGGAACCCAACCGCGCGTCGAATTGCTCACGCGCAAAGCCCTGTTGCCGAGCAATGAAGAGACAGCGGCAAATCCGCGCGCCCGCAGCGCCAAGCTCCGTGCTTGTCGCAAACGTCCCACTCGCCCCGAAGAATAGTTTCGTTGACCCGTTTGTTTCGTAGATTTGATTGGTGTGTTGTTGCTCCCTTGTTCGTGGAAATCAGGCAGAAATTTTCTATTTAACATTTGAGATTTTAGATTTGTCATTGGGTGCGTTCGGAACTGCGCGCACTCAATAGCAAATCTAAAATCTCAAATGTTAAATAGAAAATTTTCCCATTCGCCTCGCAGCCGCACGCCTTCCATTCATCATTCCACAGGTGCCACGTAATGAGACCCGCACAGGTTGCCTATCGTCCCCAATCCAGAAACAACGTGCCTGCTCCGCGCAAGTCGCCCCGCAAGTCTCAAGGCACTGCCGTGGCGCGCGAACAAAACGTAAACGCACGTCCGCGCCGTAAGGCTGCGCGCAAGGCGACGCACGCACCGTTGCCCAACGGATTGAGCGTGATGGGCGCGCTCGTCGTCGTGCTGGCTGCCATCGGCGGAATGCTCGTCGTCTCGTTGAACGCGCAGCGCAACGCACACTCGCTCGCGCAAGAAGAAGTCGCGCTGCGTTCGTCGCTCGATCACGTCGGCGATGAACGCCAACATCTTTTGATAGACGAACGGCGCGCGAGTAATCCGAGCCGCACGGCAGCGCGCGCGGCAGATGCGGGCTTGAGCGAAATCAAACTCGACGAACGCAC
>JABFSD010001152.1 GCA_013140935.1 Acidobacteriota bacterium | reverse complement strand
CTCACCGAAGACTTGGCTGTCGCATTGGATGAGAAAACGATTCAAGAACGTCAGTACACTTTGGCTGCGGACGCGGACGAAAAGACGTGTCAGTTCGTGCTGGCTTCGATCATGGGTGCGCTCAAAGGCTGGACGGCGCGGCGTTGCAACGAAGCCCTCAATCGCAGCGGGCAATTCTGGCAACACGAGAGTTACGATCACATCATTCGCAAACCCGGCGAATGGGCGCGCGTCGTCAATTACGTCATCAACAATCCGGTCAAAGCAGGCTTGGTTACAGATTGGCAAGACTGGCCGTGGAGCTATCGCCGCGTGCCGGAATTGCAACCGTCGCAGCCGTAGCGCAACTTCGCCAAAGTTGCGTCATTCACGTTGCGAGTATTGCTGCGGAACGGTTGGTATAGCGTGTCGGCGCATTCAATAGGTTCGCCCTTGCATCAATGTTTCGCCTGACCAGCAACGCAACTTTGGCGAAGTTGCGCTACCGTTGCGAGTCGCCATTGCCCTTACGTGGCAAACCCTCTAACGCCGTGTAATACTGCCCGCGCAGGCAGGTCTTCATACAGCTAGCATCAAAAACAAAGGCATTCATTAAGGTTTTATGTCAGAAGAACGGAAAAGTTTGACGGGTTCGTTATTCAAAGGGTTGACGGGCAAGGCGGTCGAGTCGCTCGCCAAAAGCGTAGGCATCAATCCGTCTGATCGCGGTTGGGTGACGGTGGATATTGGGGCTACGTTAATGAGCGTATCGCCCAAAGTCGCGCTCGATTTCTTTCGCGCGGCCAAAGACGTATCGGCTTATCTCGAAAGCAACGACTTGCGCGCGTGGGCCGAAATCGGCAAGCGCATCGCGCTCAACAGCGTCGAGGCGGCTTCGGAATTCTTTCGCTATTCGGGCGAAACGCTGGGGCAATTGCCTGAAACCTTGCGCGTTCAACTCATCGCGCTGTGTTCCAAACAGATCGTACTCTCGCCGCAAGCCGCGCTGACGACGTTTCGCAATGCGCCTTATCTGGCGGCGAGTTTGGGGACGGAAGTTTTCGCTTCGCGGCTGTTCGCCATCGCGGTCGAAGTCGCGCAACGTTCGGTCAAGCATTCAACCGAAGTCTTGACCGCTGCGCCGAGCGCACTCACAGCCTTGCGCGAATGGGAAGACGTTGAGCCTGACCTTTCGCCGACTGAAGCGACGCTCGCGCTGGCTGAAAATTTCGCGCAACGCACGGGCGCTACGGCGGCGGAGTTTTTGTCCGCGATTGGCGAAGGCTTGAGTTTCGTCACACGTCCCGCCGACATCATTGCGCTGTGCGAACAGACCGCAGTGTTTTTGGAACGCGGCGGCGCGACGGCGCTGCAATACTTTCGTTCGGCGCGTTCGGTGATCGAACTCGGCGGCGCCGAGGCTTTCGACAAATGGAATCGCGTCACGCGCAAAGTCGCCAGCGAAGGCAATGCGATTGTTTATGATTTTTTGAAGCTCACGCCCAAAGTCGTGACCACGCTGTCAGCCGCGCAGCGCAAGCGCATGGCCGAACGCATCGGCTCGGTGTTGGACGTGGTCGAAGAACTCGCCGAGAACAATGTTTACGTCGCGCTCGAATGCTTTAAGTCTTCGCCGCGCGCGTTGGCGGCGGCTTCGCTCGATCAGTTTCAGGCGTGGGCGCGCGCCGGAGCCGAGTTGCATCAGCAGGATCGCCGCCGCGCGCAGGCCTATTACGCGCTCGAATCGAAAAGCAGCCAGGAATCGTTGCGCGGCGCGCACGACGGCGTCACGCTCGAATCAATCTCGCACCTGTTGCGGCTTTATGTCGAAGGTCTCACCGGACGCGAGATGACCATCGCGCCGCTTGGTTCCGTACCCGAAGAGTCGCGCATCACCGACGGCATGACGATTCAACTGCCCGCCGTCGTAGCCGAATTCGGCGGCCCCGACGAAGATTTCAAACTTTATAAAGCCCTCGCCGCGCACGCCGCCGGACAAGTCGAATTCGGCACGCGCGACATTGGCACGACCGACTTGCGCGCCGCGTTGCGCCAGATTGACGAACATTTCGAAGACCAAATCAAAAAAGAACTCGACCGCGCCGAACTCGAAGACCTGCGCGGCAATAAAGAGTTCGTGCAATATTCCAACCTCGAACATCTGGGGCGCTTGCTCAATCGCCCCGCCTTGCGCGAAGACCAATACGACGCGGCTGATTACAAAACCGTGTTGTCACGCTTTCCCAACAGCCTGTTGGCGACGCGCGTCTTCACTACGCTTGAGAATGGACGCATTGATTGGCGTTTGCGCGGGATGTATCGCGGCATTCGGCGCGACTTGGATTTCGTGCAAAGCCGCTTGATGGAACGCCGTCCGCCCATCGCCGAACTCACCGTTGAACAAACGCTCTATGAGTTGCTGTTTCAAATCACGCTGTGCGGCGGCGTGATTGACGTGACCGCGCGGCAGGCTTATGCGCAAGTCATTCTCGAACTCGAAGCCATCGTCGCTGAATACCTGCGCAAAGACGACGCTTCGGTGTCAGACACGCTGCTCGCTACCAAGCGCGTTTATGACTTGTTGGGGCAAGCCCGCAATAAGCAGGAAGCCGAAAAGAACGAAGAGGCTGACGAAGAAAAAGAAGACGATAACGACGACGGCGAAGGCGACAAGCAAGACCAGCAACAGACCAGCGCGCAACAACAGCAACGCACGCCCGACGTATTCAATCAGTGGACGCAATCGGTCGAAGAAGTCATGCCTTCTGACAGCGACTTGCTCAACGAACTGATGAACGCCGAGACCAGCGAGCAGGACTTGCAAGAGGGCGACGAAGTTTTCTTTTACGACGAATGGGATCGTGAACTCGGCGACCATCGCGCCAAGTGGTGCCGTGTCATTCAACGTGAAAACCGCAAAGGCCAACGCGATTTCGTCGAACAGGTGCGGGCGCGTTACGCGGGCGTGATCTCTTCGATTCGCCATCAGTTTCAGATGCTGCGGCCTGAATCGTTGCGCAAGATTAAAGGCGAACTCGACGGCGAAGATTACGATTTGCAGGCGCTGATAGATCATTACATTGACCGCAAGACGACGGGACGCCCGTCTGATCGCATTTACATTCGCCGCATCCGCCGCGAGCGCGATGTCGCCGTGTCGTTCCTGCTGGATATGTCTTCTTCGACGGCGCGTACGATCACGCGGCATCCCAATCAGCCTTACACGCGGCCCGGCCAAAAGATCATAGACATCGAGAAACAAGGCCTCGTCTTGATGAGCGAAGCCCTCGAAGCCGTCGGCGACGCCTATTCGATTTCGGGCTTCACCAGCGAAGGTCGCCGCAACGTGAAATACTTCGTGATTAAACGCTTCGGCGAGAAATACACCGAGACGGTCGAACGCCGCATCGGCGGCATCACTTATCACAACAACACGCGCCTCGGCGCAGCCATCCGCCACGCCGCCGCCGAACTCGAACGGCAAGACGCGCGGACGAAGCTGCTGATTATCTTGAGCGACGGACGGCCTTACGACCACGATTACGGCGACTCGCGCTACGCCCGCGAAGACACCAAGATTGCTTTGAGACAAACCAAGACGAACGGCATCACTCCGTTTTGCATCACCATTGACCGCGAGTCTGAAGCGGAATTGAAAGACCTTTATGGCGAAGTGGGCTACACGATTATTGACGACGTGATGAGTCTGCCGGAACGGCTGCCGGGGATTTATCGGCGGTTGACAACGTAACTGTGTATTGAGGTCGGCCATTGAACGACTCGCCTATGAGATTCACGGAATCGGCCAACGCGAAAAGCTGAATGCAAGATTTTGAGGCTCGAATGGGAGAATCAGTAGGTTTTGGCAACCGGCTTTTTCTGGATATTTTTTGAGACCATGATCGAAATCATTCAACACCATTCATCCACCCCCGCTGGCAATCCCAAATTGCAGCGCATTCTCACTCGCTCCAACGGACTCAACGCCGAAATCATCGCGCGCGCCGACGGCATCTTGAAAGAAGTGCAAACGCGCGGCGATGCGGCGTTGCTTGAATTCACCGAGCGTTTCGACGGCGTAAAGCTCACACCCGACACCTTGCGCGTACCCCGTGAGACCATCGAACAACTCGCCGCGCAAGTTGACGACGAACTTATCGCCGCGATGCGCGAAGCGATTCACAACATTCGCACTTATCATCAACATCAACTCACGCACGATTGGGAAATCGAACGCGAGAACGGCGTGCGCTTGGGACAGCGCGTCAGCCCGCTCGCCATCGTAGGGCTTTACGTCCCCGGCGGTACTGCGGCTTATCCCTCGACCGTGATGATGAACGCCGTACCCGCACAGGTCGCAGGCGTCCCGCGCATTGTTGTCGTCACGCCGCCCGGCAAGTTTCACGAGACGCCGATCATTGCGGCTACGTTAAAAGAGTTGGGACTGTTTGAGGTTTACACCATCGGCGGCGCACAAGCTGTCGCTGCGCTGGCCTGCGGCACGGCAACCATTCCCGCCGTAGACAAAATCGTCGGCCCTGGGAATCAATACGTCGCGGCGGCGAAGAAGCTGGTTTACGGCACGGTAGACATTGATTCCATCGCTGGCCCTTCTGAAATCGTCGTCGTCGCGGACGACACCGCGCGCGCCGATTTCGTCGCGGCGGATTTGCTCTCGCAAGCTGAACATTCAGAAGACGCCGCGGCCATCTTGATTACGCCCAGCCTGAAACTGGCAGAAGCCGTGCGTGCTGAAATCGAAAAGCAAACCGTGACGCTCTCGCGCCGCGCAATCATCGAAAAGTCGTTGGCTGATTACGGCGCGTTGATCGTCGTCGAATCCCTCGACGCAGCCTGCGCATTGGCTTCGCATCTCGCCGCCGAACACGTCGAAGTCATCACCGCCGACTGCGAACGTGACGCGGCGAAGATTCACAACGCCGGAGCAATCTTCATCGGCGCGTATTCGCCCGAACCGGTCGGCGATTATTTCGCGGGCACAAATCACGTATTGCCTACGGGTGGCACGGCGCGATTTTCTTCGGCGCTGGGCGTTTACGACTTTTTGAAAAAGACCAGCCTCGTGCGTTACACAGAAGCTGAAATGAAACGGACAGCGCACATGATTGACCGGATCGCGCAGGCTGAAGGACTGGACGCTCATGGGCGCTCAGCGATGATGCGTATAGAAGAGAGCATTGGAGCGTGAGATAACTTTGACTGGTGAGCGACAAATGGTTACTCCTCCGAAACCTCATCGTGTTGGTTTTGCTTTCAGCGGTGGCGGCGTGCGCGGCTTGGCTCACATCGGCGTCATAAAGGCTTTGTCAGAACGCGGCTGGCACGCTGATTACATCGTCGGCACCAGCATAGGCAGTTTGATCGGCGCAGGACTAGCTGCCGGGATGGATTGGCAAGCCCTGTCAGAGATGGCTGCCGCCGTGTTTTGGCCGAAGCTGTTGCACGGCAAAACACTGGAGAGATTCTGTGAACGTCATTTGCCAGCTACCTTTGAAATGTTGCGCACCCCCTTTGCTGCCGTGACAACCGAGTTTCCGATGAGACGCACGGTGGTGTTGCAACAAGGACATTTGGCATCGGCCTTGAGCGCAAGTTGCGCATTACGCATCGTTCGCCGCCCGGTCTGGCGTGAAGGTTTGCGGCTGAAAGACGGCGGTTACACTTGTGTATTGCCGACAAAAATTTGCCGCGCGTCAGGAACCGAAATCGTCTTTGGTTCCGATGTATGGGAATTGAGCGCGTTGCTACGCAAACTTGGTTGTCACCTGCAATATCCACTTTTTCCCGCACATTATCGTGAAGCGGTGCGGCAGACCGATTGGCTGGTCCAACCGCAAATAGCGTTGAGCAATTACTGGCCCAACCGCACCTCGCTGCACCATCTCATTGCTGCGGGTGAGGTTGCTGTGAGGCAAGCGGAAGTGGCAAAACGCGCGGTGTAGACAAGCTGAATCGCGGCAAGTTACCCCACGCTAACCGCAAGTTTCTTGTACTCCCAGTTTTACTTTAATCACCTGAGATGACAGACGCACTCAAACACATCAAAGCAAACGTAAGAACCATTAAAGCGTATGCGCTTGCCCCGCTCGACGCGCCGATCAAGATCAATCAAAACGAAAACCCGTTTGGCATGCCCGCCGCGATCAAAGACGAAGTCTTGCGCCGCGCGGCGGCAACGGATTGGGCGCGCTATCCTGAATTCGTACCGGCGGTCTTGCTCGGAAAGCTCGCGGCTTATACGGGCTGGCGCGCTGATGGAATCATGGCGGGCAACGGCTCGAACGAGATGATTCAATCGGTCGTCAACGCCGTCGTAGAAAAAAACGTGACGGTCGTCTTGCCTGAGCCTACGTTTTCGGTTTACGCGCAGGTCATCAAAGTCGCGGGCGGCAACATCGCTTCGGTGTTGTTGCGCGACGACCTGACCTTTGACGTGCCGCGTTTGCGCGAAGCCATCCTCACCCACCACGCGACGATGGCGATTATCTGTTCGCCGAATAATCCGACGGGTTGCGTGATCGCGCGCGCAGACTTGCTCGACTTGCTCAGTACCGGCGCGTTGATCGTAGTGGATCAAGCCTACCTCGAAATCGGCGGTGAGGATTTCGTCGCGTTGCTGAACGAACACCCCAACCTCGTCATTTTGCGTACGTTCTCAAAAGCGATGGCGATGGGCGGCTTGCGCGTAGGCTATTGTCTCGCTGCGCCCGCGCTCATCACCGAATTCAATAAGGCCAAGATGCCTTACAGCTTGAATTTCTTTTCGATGACGACGGCTGAAGTCGCACTCGAACGCCGCGAGTTATTGCAACCGTTAATCGCTGCGATGCAAAGCGAACGCGAACGACTGTTTGCTGAGTTGGGCAAGATCAACGGCTTGACGCCCGTGGCTTCGGCGGCGAATTTCTTCGCGGTTAAAACGACGCTTGCGCCGCGAGAACTTTTCACGCAATTGCACGCACGCGGAATTTTGATTCGTGATGTGAGCAGCGCGGCGCTGCTGAAAGATTACGTGCGCATCAGCGTGGGTACGCCGGAAGAAAACGATGCGTTGCTCACGGCATTGAAGGAGTTATTATGACGACTCAAATTGTTTGCAAGCTTTGCGGTCAACCTAAAGCGCGTGCCGTGAATAGACCGCAAATCGTTGGCAAAGGCGATGCGATGGTCATCGTTCCCAACGTACCCATGATGTCGTGTAGCAACTGCGGCCACGATTACTTTTCGCTGGCTGTCGCGCGCCAACTCGATCAGATACGCGCTAAACCTGAAGCCTGCACGACGCGCAAAAGTTTTGCGGTCGCAGAACTCGTCTAAATCGCTATGCCACGAACCGCAACCATTCAACGCACCACCAAAGAAACCGACATCGCCGTCACCCTCAATCTCGACGGCAGCGGCGCGAGCGCTATCAACACGGGCATCGGCTTTCTCGATCACATGCTCGACCTCTTTGCACGGCACGGACTGTTTGACTTGACCGTCGAATGCAAAGGAGACCTGCACATTGACGATCATCACACGGTCGAAGACATCGCCATCACGCTGGGGCAAGCATTCAATCAAGCCCTCGGCGACAAGCGTGGCATCGTACGTTATGGCGCGGCTTATGTGCCGATGGATGAGACGCTGTCGCGCGCCGTCGTAGATTTATCAGGCCGCTACTTCTTTGTGCATCGCGTGACGAATACGCGCGATAAGATTGGCACGCTGTCGGTCGAACTGGTTGAACATTTCTGGCATTCGTTCACCGAGCATTGCCGCTGCAACCTGCACGTAGAAGTCTTTTACGGCACGAACCAGCATCACATCATCGAAGCTCAATTCAAAGCCGTCACGCGCGCGCTGGCGCAAGCCGTTCGCGTTGATGCGCGCATTGAGGGCGTGATGTCTACGAAAGGAACGATTTAGTTTTGCCACATGAAAATCGCCATCATTGATTACGACATCGGCAACCTGCGCAGCGTAGAAAAAGCCTTCACGTCGCAGGGCTTGCCCGCTGAAGTCACCAAAGACGAACAAGTCATTCGCGCCGCCGACAAACTCGTGTTGCTTGGCGTGGGCGCGTTCGGTTACGCGATGGAAAGCTTGCGCAAGTACGGTTTCGACAAGCTGATTCACGAAGCCGCCGCCGCGGGCAAGCCCATCATTGGCCTGTGCGTAGGGCTACAAATGCTTTTTGACGAAGGCCACGAGTTCGGCGTGCATCAAGGCTTGGGCTTGTTGCCGGGCAAGGTCATCAAGTTCGCCGATGACGTGCGCGTGCCCCACGTAGGCTGGAATCAAATCAGTTATCGCAACGGCAGTTCACAGCATCCCATCTTTTGCGGACTGCCTGACGAATCGTTTTATTATTTCGTGCATTCTTATTACTGCGAACCTGCTGACGCGGCGTGCGTAATGGGAGAGACCGATTACAGCTTGCGCTACGCTTCGATTTGCGGGCGCAGCAACGTGATCGGCGTACAGTTCCATCCTGAAAAAAGTCAGGAAACCGGACTGCGATTGTTGAAAAATTTTGCCGAAATGTAACGGCAAACTCACCGCAGAGGCGCAGAGTTTTCCGCAGAGATTCGCGGAGAAAAAACTCTCAGCGCAACTCTGCGAGGCCTCTGCGCCTCTGCGGTGAGTCGTATTCTGAAGAAGGAGTAACGACAGATGAAAACGACTTATCAAGTGAGTGCAAAACAATTGGTCTTGCTGGCGTTGGTGACCGCCGTCTTCGCTTCAGGTGCAGTAGTTTTATACGACCGATTGGGGCCTAAGCTGTTTGGACGTTTTGCTGATGCCAAAGACGAAAAGGTGGCGACTGAACCTGCCATCGCGGGCATCACCGACGCAACGGTAGCGAGTGACGAACGGAACAATCAGGAAATCTATACGGCGATGAGTCCCGGCGTCGTGAACATTACCTCGACCGTCATCGTGCTGGATTGGTTCAACGCCTATCCGAAACAGGGCTCCGGTTCGGGTTCGATTTTGGATAAGGAAGGCCACATCCTGACGAACTATCACGTCGTGCAGGAAGCCCAAAAAATCGAAGTCTCGCTGGCGAATAAAAAAACTTATGCCGCCAAAGTGCTGGGCGCTGATCCCGACAATGA
>JABFSD010000962.1 GCA_013140935.1 Acidobacteriota bacterium | reverse complement strand
GATCATCAGGTTTATGAAAACCTGCGCGCGCAGCCCCGCGTCTGGCTCGTCGGTGAAGTGCAAGTCGTGCGCGATTGGTATCAGCAACTGCAACGCTTGCGCGGCGAAATCAAAGACGAACAAGGCCGCGCTTTCGATCCGCGTCGTATGGCGATGGTGGATTGGGTTTACCCTAAAAAGTTTGATTCGGTTGATTGGCAGGGAATCGGTTTATCGCAAGGCGCGGCAGAACCTTTCGCGCCCGAAAGCGCCAAAATCCTCTCGCGTCAACCCGGTTCTCTCGAAATCGAAACCGACGCGGCGCGTCCGTCTTTATTGGTCATCAGCGAAATGGCTTATCCCGGCTGGCAGGCTGCGGTAGACGGGCAACCGGTGAACTGGCAACGCGCGAATCACATGCTGTGCGGCGTGCCGCTTACGGCAGGCAAACATCGCGTGACGTTTCGCTATCGTCCGTCCGCCATAAAAATCGGGGCGATGGTGAGTCTCACCACCGCCCTCGTTTTGTTGAGTGTGATTTGGTTTGACTGGCGCAAGCGCCGTTAAGGTTTCTTGCGCGGCGCAGGTGTCGGTTGTGGTGCAGCCTTTTTCTCTTCGGGTTTCTCGGCGGCTTTATTCACTGCGGCAGGCGAAGTTTCTCCTGTGCCTTCAGGTTTCTTTTCGTCCACTTCGCCTTCGACCGAAGTGATTTTCACGTCCGATTGGAACTGGCGATAGTCTTTATATTTGACGACGAGCCGCACTTTGATCGCGGGGCCGTCATCGAAAACCAGCGTATCTTCGCCGAATGTGTAAGTCGGGAACCAATAGCGTCCGTCAATGTTTTCGCGGTAAGTCTCGAATTTCGGAAAGCGCTGTTTGAATTCGGGTACGGTTTTGCCCGCGACCTTGACGACTTGCAGGTCTTGATCGTCCACCCAAATGCGGCCTTGAAAGTATTTGCCTTCGATCTTCTGGTCTTTGAGTTTGTTGAGCGCGCGCGGGTCGGTCATGACTTTCGGATTCACGTCGAACACATACGTATTCAAATCGTCAATCTTTTCCTTGCCGACGTAACTCAGGTTGTAATTGGGCAATTCGGTCGCCGTCAGCGCGAAAGGTTGCAAGTTCACAAAGGCGTTTTTGTCTTCCATCGTCATCGTCAACCCGGCGCGATCCAGCGTAGGTTGCGGCGCTCGCAAGATGCGTTCGATGCGTTTGCCCGCGTCGTTAAAGACGAATTCGGACAACTGATAATACTCGCCCGAAACGATCTTGGCCGGGCCGAGTACTTGCAAGCGCGATTCCTGTTTGTAGGAATACTCTTTGAACATTTCGAGCAACTCGCTTTCGCGCGTCGTGAATTCCTTGATGATTTCCGGCGGCGTCATTTCTTTTTTGACTGCCGATGTGACTGGCGGTTTGGTTTGCGCTGCCACGGCGAACGCCATTACGAACAGCCACGTGCAGCAAAAAATAATTCGTTTCATCACTCGCTTCTCCCTCGTTGATAACCACTGCGATAACTACTACGGAGCCGCACGGTTGGGCGCGGCGATTGACGTGCAGTATAGCCAAGAACGTTATCGCTGTCGCTTTTTGCGCTTCACTTTGTGTCAAGCCACGGCTAGTAAATTCTAGCCCCCTGTTGCACAATCAGGCGCGTCGTAAAAATCCATGGTAACAAGAATTTTTCATGTCACTTTCACTCGGACAAGCTGCGCCCGCCATTGAATTGCCCAACCAACACGGGCAAATGTGGCGCTTGAGCGAACATCGAGGCCGCGTCGTCGTACTCTTGTTTTATCCGGCGGATGAGACGCCGGTGTGTACCAAACAAATGTGCAGCGTCCGCGATCACTGGTCGCAATACCAACAGACTGGGGCCGAGGTCGTAGGCCTCAACACCGACGCGGTCGAAAAACATCGCCGCTTCGCTGAACGCCACGAGTTGCCGTTGCCGCTGCTCTCTGACGCCGACGGACACGTGGTCAAGGCGTATGACATGAAAAACTTTTTTGGCACCAAACGCGGCGTCGTAGTGATTGACGGCGCAGGCATCGTGCGTTTCGTGCGAACGGTGATGCCGATCTTTCGCCCGACGGACGACGAGGTAATCGCAGCCATTGGCAAGGCGCAACAAAGTTAGATCAGACGGAAATAATGACTTCATCCACGGCGGAAAAGCTCCAACTAGACACAACCCATACGCAGCGTTTGCAACAGCTCATCAACGAGTTGAGCGTGGAGTTCATCTCCATTCTCGATCTCGACACGCTGTGTGACCGCGTTGCCGTGCGGCTGAAAGAAGTCATCCCCTATAAATTCTTCAACATCTTCCTCGCCGACGAAGCGCGCGGTGGCCTGGCATGGAAAAAAGCCGTCGGTTACAAACCCGAAGAAGTCGAACGCAATCCTGTTATTCCGTTTGATCGCTCAATTGCCTCTGCCGCCTGGCGTGCCGGGCATTCGATGATCGTCGCCGACGTGTCGCACGACGCGCGCTATTTCTGGGTCGAGACCGAAGGCGAACGCGAGCCGCGTTCTGAAATCGCCGTGCCCTTCATCGTCCCGCGCGAAAACAAAGTCGTAGGCGTCTTAACCATCGAAAACGCCGAGCCGAACTATTTCAATCAGGAACACGAACGCATTCTCAACATTCTGGGCAGCCATCTGGCGATTGCCTTTGAACACGCGCGCGTTTACGACGAGTTGCGCCAACGCACGCGCGAGATGCGTACGCTGGTCGAAATCGGCCACGAGATCACTTCGATTCTCGAACTCGACCGCTTGCTGCAAACCATCGCGCCGTTGCTTGAGCGCGTCGTCAATTACGAATTTTTGCTGGTCGGCTTGATTGACGAATTCGCCGCGCGCTTCGTCAATCAAGCCGACC
>JABFSD010000825.1 GCA_013140935.1 Acidobacteriota bacterium | reverse complement strand
CTTCAGGTTCGAACATCGCATAGACCGCCGATGTGGCCCGCGCGCCAACGTCCAGAAAACTCGCGGCCAACAAACGCTCACCGTCGTAAACGCATAGCTCCTGATTGCGGCACGGCACGCGCGCCGGTTCATAAGAGAGAAAGGTATAAAGCGAATCGGGTACGTTGTGATCGAATCGTTCACGGTGACGGTCGAACATTACAGCTTTCGTTTCATCAATCGCCGTGTCGCGTATCACGACTTGCACGTCACGGTTTTTTGCCAGAATGCGTTGCTGGCTGCGCGACAGTGTGAAACGCGACAGCACGATGCGCAGCGGCATTACGGTGCAACTCTGTTCGCTATATTCGGCCAGCGCATAACGGAAAAAATAAGTCCCGAAATGACGCCAGCCATTCGCCCACAACGCATCCATTTCGGCGGGCGTAGTCCGGTTTGCTTCAAAAGCTTGATCGAGATACGTCATGCATTGAGAGTTTTTTCCATGTGTACAATGGGCAGGAATTCATTTTCCGGCAGCGGCACGAGCAACTCTTCGACGACGTGATAGCCGCAGGCTTCATAGAGCGGCACGCCCGAAAGCGTCGCGCCCATTGCGCTGCGAGTGAAGCCCGCCGCCTGCGCCGCCATTTCGCAGGTTGTCAGCAATTGCCTGCCGAGTCCGCGTCGCGCGTAATCGGGATCAATGAAAAAAGCCCGAATGCGCGCGGTGTCTACGGCGGGGTCGAGCAGATCATTCAAGCCTGCTGCGGGTGCGCCCTCCGCCGGACGATCTCCGCCGTGCAGCTTGCGCCGCTTGCTCCAACCGCCGCAGCCCGCATAACGCTCACCATCCACGATGACGTAATAAGTGCCGTCGGCGATGAGTTGTTCGTCTACCGAAAACGTGCCGAGCAAGGCGAGTTCAATCTGGCGCGGCGTATAAAAGCCTACGCCCAATTGCCGCGACGAACGCGCGATCAAGGTTTGCAGAGCAGGGACTTCATGCATTTGGGCTAAACGAATTTCCATAGCTCAACCAACATCATCCGCAGGCAGCTTATGCTGAAACTGGTCTTCGTCTTTGTATTGTTGCTTCAACCGTTGCAGTTCTTTTTTCAACTCTTCGACGGTTTTCGCATACGCCGGATCGTTGTAAAGGTTGCGCATCTCGCGGGGGTCTTTTTGCAAATCGTAAAGCTCCCACTGATTGATTTTGTTGAAGAAGATCAGCTTGTAACGCTGTGTGCGCACGCCGTAATGCGCCGCTACGTTGTGATGGCCGGGATGGTAATAGCGGTAATACATCGAAGTGCGCCAGTCGCGCGGCGTGCGGCCTCGCAGTACCGGCAAGAAGCTGCGGCCTTGCATGTCTTCAGGCACTTTCACGCCCGCCGCGTCGAGCATCGTGGCGGGGAAATCGAGATTCAAGACCATCGCCTGACTGACTTGTCCGGCTTTGATTTGCTTCGGCCAACGCACGAGCAACGGCGTGCGCAGCGACTCTTCATACATAAACCGCTTGTCGAAAAAATTGTGTTCGCCCAAAAAGAAACCTTGATCGGACGTATAAATCACCAACGTATTTTCAGCCAATCCGTTTTTGTCTAGGTAATCGAGGAAGCGGCCTACGTTGTCGTCCACCGATTGGACGCAAGCTAGGTAATCGCGCATGTAGCGTTGATACTTCCACTGCTTGAGTTCCTGGCCTGACAGTCCGGCGGGCGGTTTCATCTTGAGATCGTTGTCGTTGAGGTCAACGTCAATGTGCATCGTCGCGTTGCGCGAAGCGTCAGACTTGCCTTCGTAAGTATCATTAAACGTCGCCGGAAGCGGCAGCGTCACGTTCTCGAATTGCTTGCGATATTTTTCGTCAGGTTGCCAGTTACGATGCGGCGCTTTGTGGTGGTACATCAAAAAGAATGGCTTGTCTTTGGGACGCTTCTCAATGAATTGCATCGCGTAATCGGTGATGAGATCGGTCGTATAACCTTTCAGCTTTTTGCGTTCGCCCATTTCGATCACCACGGGGTCGAAATACAAACCTTGTCCGGGCAGGATGTTCCAATAGTCAAACCCTGTCGGCATGCCTTCATTGGGGCGTTGTGCATTGTTGCCGCCCAAATGCCACTTGCCGATGGTGCCGGTGTGATAGCCCGCCGCTTGCAAATACTTCTGCAACATTGGTTGCGTGTTATCTATGTGGTTAAAGACGGGCACGCCGTTCATGTGCGAATACTTGCCGGTAAGAATGACGGCGCGGCTCGGCGTGCAGATCGAATTCGTCACGAAGGCGTTGGCGAAGCGCATGCCTTCTTTGCCAATGCGGTCTAGATGCGGCGTCTTGATGAGACGGCTGCCATACGACGACAGCGCGTGGGCGGCGTGATCGTCGGTCATGATGAAGACAATGTTGGGGCGCGTTTGCGCGGCGGCGTTGACGCACAGCGCGAAGCACAGCGCCAAGCATAGCGAAAGCCAAGCGATTAAGCGGTTCGTTAAAATCATTTGCGCAAGTTCCTGTTTTGATTGAATGGGATTGGATACGACGTGGCATAAAGTATCAGCCTCACGTCTGATTGCAAGCGCATTGGATGACAACGCGCTCCGTGATAAAAAGCCGGTATGCGTAAACTAAAAATACTGCTGGCTGCAGGGTTCATTGTGGTGGGGTTGTCGCGGGTGAGTTACGCGCAACTCAAACCTGAACGTTTGCCCGCGCAAGCCGAAAAGCTGTCAGGCTTCGTTCCCACTGGCTGGCAAATCGAACACCAACTCGAAGGCGACCTGAACAAAGACGCCGTGGCTGACGCGGTGTTGGTGTTAGTCGAGACGATGCCTGTCAATGCTGATAAAGAGAATCTAAAAGACAATCTGGCCGAACGCCAACGCGCGTTGCTGGCATTGCTGAAAACCGCCGACGGCAAATGGTCGCGCGCGGGCGTCGCCACCAAGCTATTGCTTTGCACGCGCTGCGGCGGAGCGTTTTTCGGCGTGAATGAAACGCCCGTGCAAGTCGAAATCCGCAACGGCGTGATCGTAGCGCATCAGGAATACGGCTCGCGCAATCTGACCAATCAGACGTGGCGTTTGCGTTATGACGCAACGACGAAACAATTCGGATTGATCGGTTTGGACATCACCGATTTTGACCGCAACACGGGACTGTCAATGCAAGAGAGCAGCAACTTTTTAGTGGGCATCAAGACCATCACCAAAACGCAGATGAATGAAAAGGGCGATGAAAAGATATTAAGCAGCACGCGCAAGACGATTGCCAAAACGCTGAAGCCGATGGAAGCGATTAACGTTGAGGATTATTACTCCAAATGAACGAAGACGTTTATGAGATTACGCGCGAACCGATTGATAAGGCTGTGCTCGAACAACGCATTTTGACTGAAGGCACCGGCGCATTGGTAACGTTTGACGGCACGGTGCGCGACCACACCAAAGGCCGGGGCGTCGTGAAGCTGCATTACGAAGCTTATCCGGCGATGGCCGTCAAAGAGATGCGCAAGGTCGGCGAAGAAATGCGTGAACGTTGGCCCGACATTGAACGCATCGGCATCATTCATCGCTTCGGCGAACTCTCCGTAAAAGAATCGAGCATCGTGATCGTCGTCGCTTCGCCGCATCGCAAGACGGCTTTCGCCGCGTGCCATTACGCGATTGATCGCGTGAAGGAAACCGTACCGATCTGGAAAAAAGAAATCTTCACTGACGGTGAAGCCTGGGTCGAAGGCCAACCACCAAAAGAATAAGCCACGAATTCACCCGAATTTTCACGAAGAGTTTGTTTCGCTGCCCTTCGTGAAAATTCGGGTGAATTCGTGGCGAAAAAAACGAAAGCCACCCTGAGCTGCGGGTGAGTGCGGCTCAGGGTGGCTTTTACGTTGTCGCGAACTGTCGGCATGACAGTCCGCAGCGCGAGCGAAGCATCGGCATACGGCACCACGGTTCACGAGTGCTGATGCTGCGCTGGCGCAGGGCAGAAAAAGTGGGAGAAGCATTGCGAGGCCATGCAACACTTCTCCCGTGGCGTAGCAGGGGATGCACGCCTAGCGAAAGCGGTAACCCAAAACGGCTGCGCGGATAAGACCGATACGGTTGCGCGAAAAAATAAACGCAGGCCGTCATTACAGATCATTCGGCACACTGCGGCGCAACGCGAAAAAATATAAATTGTCAGCAAGATGAAGCGGCTTAACGAAGGCTTGATTGGGAAGCAGGAGGAGAACCGATGCGAGCGCATCGTCACAAGCCAGAGCCGCTGAATTGGGAAAGGGCTAGTTTGAATGAAACAGCCGTTGGGTTTGCATAGCTAGGTGCAATGGGGTGGGAAACGTTACAAAAGAGTGAAAAGTGAAAAGTGAAAAGTGAAAAGTGAAAAGTGAAGTGATAAAGGACACCCGCAAGAAATCACTTTTCACTTTTCACTCAACCGATGTCTAAAACGATCTTGCCGAACTGTCCGGCTTCCATCATGCGTTGATGCGCGGCTCCGGCTTCGGCGAGGGGAAAGGCCTGGTCTACGGCAGGCTTGAGTTGCTTGTCGTTATAAAGTTTGAGCATTGCATCGAATTCGCACGGGCTGCCCATCGTCGAACCGAACACATTCAATTGTTTGAAAAAGATGCGGCGCAAATCCAAGTTCGGCGCGAGGCCGTTCGTAGCGCCAAAGAACACAATGCGTCCGGCAGGCTTGACGATCTTGACGGCGGTTTCGAGCGATTCGCCGCCTGCGCTATCAATCACTACGTCAGGGCCGCCGCCGGTCAATTCGATGAGGGCTTTGTCCCAACCCGCTTCTTTGTAATTGGCTCCGCCGCTGGCGCCGAGCGCTTGCGCACTCGCCAGCTTTTCCGCACTACCCGAAGTTACGAACACCTGCGCGCCCGTCGCCAATGCGAATTGCAACGCAAACGTCGCCACGCCTCCGCCAATGCCCGTTACTAAAACTTTTTCACCGCTTTGAACTTTCGCACGCGAGATGACGGCGCGATAAGCCGTGAGTCCAGCGAGCGGCAATGCGGCGGCTTCGTGCCAAGACAAGTGCGCAGGTTTCGCGCAAACATTCTCTGCCGGAATTTTGATGTATTCGGCATGGGTTCCGTCATCGGGTAAACCGAGGATGCGGTAATTTTTGCCTTGCGCGGCTTCGTTGTTTCCCCAATCCAAACTCGGATTGATGACGCACTCCTGGCCGACCAGCGAATTGTCTATGCCTTCGCCGACTGATGCGACGACGCCTGCGCCGTCAGAGCCGAGAATGATCGGCAGCTTGATGCCGGCGTATTGCCCCACGCGAATCCAGTGATCGCGGTGGTTGAGCGCAGCGGCTTTGAGTTTGACGACGACTTCCCCCGCGCCGGGCGTGGGCGTTGGGACATCTTCATACAGCAGCTTTTCGGGGCCGCCGAGTTCACGTAAGACGATTGCTTTCATAGTTGGTTTGGTTGGTAGAAAAGATACGGACGTAAACAGTTCAGTCTGCTTGCGCAACGACTGAACCCGATGCAGTGAAATGTTTGAACGGTGGCATCTTCAATTTACCTTTCCATTTTTGTCAATGCGCGGTTCGGTAAATTTCACTGCGGGTCAATCAGGTCGGGCAGATTGTCGTTGTCGCGGTCAAACGGCAGCGGGTCATCGAGATCAGCAAGGCCGTCACCATCGGCATCGTGACCGGGTTTGAAGTAATCGGTCATGTCAGGGAAACGTTCCGGCAACGCCTTGATCGCAGCCCAAACGTGATAGGCCAATTCGTGTCGCACCAGCAAGAGCTTCGTGCCTTGTGTGCGGCCTGCGCCCGTCAATAAACCTGCGCTCGGTTTCAATCCGAGCTGGTCGAGCAGCGCATGCAACTCGACCCAGTTCGCCGCCGCGTCAGAGTTGAAGCTGCCGCCTGCCGCGAGCGCGCCCCATTGCACCAGGCTTTCGATGTAGGGGAAATCAGCATCAGTCGTCGCAACGTCAGTGAAAGACGATTGCGCGAATTGGTATTGCCGATTGAGTTGTAAGCTGACGACCGCACGCGCCACGGCACGCGCCATTTCGCGCCGCGTCACCGGTTGCCAGGCTTTGAAATCCTGCGCGCCCGCGTCACCCGGCAAAATCTGTCGCACGGCGAGCATGTTCGCCGCTTCAAAATGTCGGTCATCTACTTTCAAATCGAAGTAAGGCCACAGCAGCACGCCGTAACCTTCACGTCGCGGCGTCACGAGCGCGCGTTGCAATTCACGAGTGCGTTTCGGATCACGAGCAATGTCGCGCGGTTCGAGCTTGTCGCGCAACGCAATGAACGCCGTCGCGCCTGCCGCTTGGCCGACGTGCATCATCTGCCCGTGCAAGCGCAACGCCGAACTGACGATGCTGGAATAGCCGATGTTTTTGCCCGCGCCGAGCAAGCCATCTATTTGCACCGGAACCAGCCCGCGCAACGGGAAGCCCGCGCAATCGGTATGCGTTGACCAGTTGCGATTCGCGGTCTGCACATTCATCCACGTACCATTTATGTCGTTGTTCAGAAACACACGCTGCGTCGGATGGAAGTCAATGTTGAATTGAAAGCCCAGCACGTTGTCGGGAACCATCACGCGCGCCCACGTCGGGTCGGGATAAGTTCCATCCGCGTTCTTTTTCTGTTTGATGTCCTGCTCGCGCAGCATATACAAGGCTTCCAATCGCATGCCTTCGCGGATGTAGGGCTTGAACGGCAGACGGTCGGGCGTGCCGAACTCATCGGTCAACTCGAAGTATTTGAAACTCTGCGAAAAGTCGCCTGCTTTCTCGTGCGCGGTGGTTTGCAGGTAGTAAAGCATCCCCAATGAATGTTGCTTCGCGTCTTCAAAGACGATGCGACGTTGCGCGGGCGTCATGGCGACGATGTTCTTTTTCGAAGCGCCGCGCTCGGTGGCTTCGAGCATATCGGCGACGCGCTTGGGAAAGTCGTAAATCGGATAATCCTGCGTCGGCCAGTTGAGCAGAATCTTCTCTGTGCCTTTGGGCAAAGCGTTGTGCCAGCGATCTACCAGACGGCGATGCGTGTATGGATTGCTCGTGCCGCCGTAAATGCCTTCGGTGTGTGCGGTGTCTACGAACGCCGGGCCGCGATTGCGCCAGACTTTTTGCGGCCAACCAAGCGCCTCGAATTCTTTCGCCGTTAAGCCCGTCGTGCCGAGGTAAGCGCGCTCGTCATAATGCGGCGGGCGCGGAATCGTCGAATCTTTGCCGGTCTCTTGAATCACCAGACAATACGAAAGCGGATTCATCTCGTTGCGCGCGGCGGGCGTGAGTGGGCCAGCAGGCGCATCTTCTTCACCAAAGCGCGCTTTCAAATCAACACCTGCCGCATAAGCCGCGCCTGACAGTCGAATCACATCGCCCCACTCTGACGCATCAATCGTGAGCTTCGCGCGCACGGTCAGTTGTTCTCGCGGGTTGTCTGTTTTCTCGAAAGTCACGCTGCGGATTTTGTTGTTTGTGGTTTCGACTTTGACCGGCTGATGATGGCGGATGATTTGAATTTGCTTTTGGTAGGGCGCAATCAGTTCTTCAAAGATTTGCGCAGCAGCGGCAGGCTCAATCGTTTCCGAAGCGCAGAACGCATTGCCCGGATTGGCGAGGCCGTATTTTTTCAGATTGTACGCGCGAACTTTTTGCAGCACTTCAAGAAATAACCCCGAACGCGGGAAGTTTGTGCGCTTGCCTTGATAGACCGTCCATTCGTCAATCGCGCCGACGGCTTCGGCGCTGAATTCTCCGCCCAGCCACGCGATGTCATTCACGAGTACGATGCGCGGCAAGCCCATTCGCGCGGCCTGAATTGCGGCGGCGATGGCGCTTTCGCCGCCGCCGATAATCAGCAAGTCAGCTTCCAGCAAAGCAGCGTTGGCGGCGCGTTCACTTGCCAGCCAGAAAGTCGCCAGCAACACGACGACGACGCAGATGATTTGTCTTCTCATAGTTTCATCCCAGCAAAGCGTTCGGCTAAAAAATGTACTTCAAGGCGATCTGCAAAATGCGCGAACTGCCCGCGCCCGTGATGCGCCCGAACGTCGTCGCGCTGAAGTTCGCATTTGGCCCGCCCAGGTTCGTGCGATTCGGCACGTTGAAAAATTCGCCGCGCAATTGAAACGTGTGCTTTTCCCAGAGCGGAATGTTTTTGAAAACCGACATATCGATATTCACGCTGCCGGGGCCGCGCAGGATGTTGCGTCCACCTGTGCCGAACGTGCCTTCCGCATTCAGGCGAAACGCAGCGGTGTTGAAGTAACGCAAAATCCGCTCGCCTTTCGTGCCGCTCGTGATCGTCGGCGTCCCGATCAAATCGGCGCGATCCTGATTGACGCCGGTCAGTGAATTATCCAGCCCACTCGCAATCGAAAACGGCGTCCCCGCATACAACGCAACGATTCCGTTGTGTTGCCAACCGCCGAGCAAGTACTTCACGAGCGGCGGCGCGCTGTTGAAGCGCGGCAGATTCCAGACATACGACGCGACGAACGCATGCGGACGGTCTGCGTCGGCGAGTCCTTTATCATTGAGCGGATTGTACGGGTTGTTCGCCGAAGCCACATTCGCGCTCGTGACCGTGATGCCCGTGTCAAGGTTGCGCGAGAACGTGTAAGACGCCGTCACCGCCAGATCGCTAGTGAAACGCCGCTCGCCACTCACCACCAAGCCGTGATACCAGGACTTGCCGAAACTGTCTACGACCAGCAACGAAGCATAATCAGGATTGAGCGGACGCCGCGCTTGAATGTTGGCGCGCGTGGCTCCCGCGCCATACGTCGCCGGGTTTGCTTCAAACGCGATAGGCAAACGATTGGCTTGCGAACCTTGATAGGTCACGCGCACGACGGTGTCTTTCTGCACTTGCCGTTCGAGTGAGAGGTTCCATTGTTGCGTGTAAGCGGTGGTGTAACCTGGCGCATAAAAACGCACCGCCGTATTCACCGGTTTCGGAAACACGTAATCCCGCGCACGCGGCAACGGGGTCAGAAAGGTCGGCGTCACGCCGCCATAAGGATTCGCCAGACTGGGTGGACGCACAATCGCTGTGCTCGCGGTGAACGTCGGTAACTGGCTCGCGTATTGCTGCGCCTGCTCGGTCGGAATCAACGTATCCCAAAACAAACCATAGCC
>JABFSD010001070.1 GCA_013140935.1 Acidobacteriota bacterium | reverse complement strand
ATCGGTTTGTCAGCCGCGTTGGGTTTTGTCATTGGCTTGCTCGCGTTGCTCGCGGGCAAGTGGGAAGCCGCCGGTCGCGTCTTCGAACCGATGGCGGCGTTTGTCGCTACGTTTTTGGCGGCGGCGTTCAGCTTGCTGTTCGGCGCTTATGCCGTGTCGAACGCGGCGCTCGCGGGCCTCATTATCCTGATGCCGGGCCTCACGTTGACGGTGGCGATGATCGAATTGTCTACGCGACATTTGGCATCGGGTACGGCGCGCTTGAGCGCGGCCTTCGTCACCTTTCTGGGTATGGGTTTTGGGGTGGCAATGGGCAATACGCTCGTGAGCGCGTGGTTGAACGATCCGCGTATCGCGCGTGCGGCTCCGTTGCCCGCCTGGACGGAATGGCTCGCCGTAATTGCCATGTCGCTGGCGCTCACCGTCTTGTTGCGCGCGAAGCCGCGTGATGCCGTTTGGATTATTTGTGCCGGCGCGTTGGCCGTCGCGGGCCGCCAGTTGGGCGCGCACTGGTTCAGCCCCGACCTCGGCGCTTTCATCGGTGCGCTGATCGTCGGCATCGCCAGCCGTTTTTATGCCTGTGCATTTGACCGCCCGGCAGTAATTACGCAAGTGCCGGGCATCTTGCTGCTCGTGCCGGGCAGCGTAGGCTTTCGCGGTCTCGCCGCCCTGCTCGACAAACAGGTCATCTCTGGCGTAGACACCACCTTCAAAATGATTTTGACCGCCGTCGCTTTAGTGGCAGGCACACTCATCGCAAACATCGTCGCGCCGCTGCGACGGGAAATCTAAAAATCAGCCACGAATTTTCACGAATTTCCACGAATGGTTTCAGTGAAGCCGTTTTTCCTAATTCGTGTTGATTGGTGTTAATTCGTGGCAAAGAAAAAAGGAGCATCCGCAATGACCGAACGCATCAACCATCAATGGCGACTCACGTCGCGTCCCAACGGCGATTTAACCGAAGCCAATTTCAACTGGACGGAAACGCCTGTGCCCGCCTTGCAAGACGGCGAAGTTTTGCTTCGCTCGTTGTATCTCTCGCTCGATCCCGCCAATCGCGGTTGGGTGCGCGAGGGCGGTTCTTACCGCGACGAAATCGCGCTCGGCGCAGTGATGGAAGGCGGAGCCATCGGCATCGTCGAAGAATCAAAACATCCGAAATTCGCGGTCGGCGATCACGTACAAACCATGATCGGCTGGCAGGAATTTCTGGTGAGCGACGGCAAAGGTGTGACTAAGTTGCCCGTCATGCCTGGCTTGCCGTTGACGGCTTATCTGGGTTTGTTCGGACACATCGGCCTCACCGCCTATTTCGGCTTACTCGACATTTGCAACCCAAAGCCCGGCGAGACGCTGGTTGTCTCCGCCGCCGCTGGCGCAGTCGGTTCGCTCGTCGGACAAATCGGCAAGCTCAAAGGCTGTCACGTCGTAGGCATCGCGGGCAGCGACGACAAATGCAAATGGATCGTTGACGAACTCGGTTTTGACGCAGCGATCAATTACAAAACCGAAAAGATTCAAGACGGCTTGCGGCGCACTTGCCCCAAAGGCATTGATATTTATTTCGAGAACGTAGGCGGTGAAATCCTCGATGCCGTACTGGCTCGTCTCAACCTGCACGCACGCATTTCGGTGTGCGGCATGATCTCGCAATACAACGCCAGCAAGCCCGTGCCCGGCCCTTACAACATCATCAATCTGATTTCCAAACGCGCGAAGATGGAGGGCTTTCTCGTGACCGATTACATGCCGCGCGCGCAAGAAGCGATGCAGGATTTAGGCGCGTGGTTCCAACAAGGCAAGCTCAAATATCGCGTAGACGTGGTCGAAGGCTTAAAGAACACACCCGCCGCCTTGAGCAAACTCTTTGATGGATCGAATCAAGGCAAGCTCATCATCAAAGTTTCATAACCTGATTTTGTGGCGTGGGCTGGCAGCCCGCGCCACATCTTTTATGCCTGAATTTCGACTCATCAGTTTCACTTGCGAAAGTTTCCGCTCAAATCTTCTGCCTTGCTCATCATCTTATGGACAGGTGTCACCGCACTCATGGCTGGGCCGCGCCTGACCAGCGCCGCATTCGGCGCGCAAGGCGATCTGCCAGTTCACTATCACTTGCTGCGTGCGTTCATGCGTTCCGCACAGGAAGGCGACTGGCTGCCGCGTTGGGCGGGCTTGCTCGATGGCGGACGCGGCGACGCTATCTTTACGTTTTATCCGCCGTTGGCTTATTGGCTGGGCGCACTGTTCATGCTGACGAGCGGAGCAACCTTATTAGGCGCGTTGAAATTCCTCACCGTTTTTTCGCTATGGTTCGCGCAATTTTCGGCTTATCACTTCGCGCGCCATTTCTTTTCCCGCAACCTGAGCGCGCTCATCAGTGTGGCGTATGTGGTATTGCCAACTTTCGGTTTGCTCGCGTTACATCGCGCCTTCTTACCGAATGCGCTCGCGTTGGCTGAAGTGCCGCTCGTCCTGCTCGGCGCGTTTCAGTTGCTGAGAAATGAAAAACACTGGCGCGGCTTTTGGCTTTTTACGCTTTCATTCAGCGCCCTGATTTTCACGCACGTCATCACGACTTATCTATGCGGATGGTTGCTGCTTTTCGTCTTGCTGGCGCAACGGTCACTGCCCAACGTCGTGCGGTTAGGCTTGGCTGCGTTGGCTGCGCTCGCACTCACGGCCTTTTTCTGGTTGCCGCAACAACTCGAAATGCGTTGGGTGCAAGTCGGCTTGCAACTGACGCAACAGGATTTTCGCCAGTACTTGTTGTTTGCGCCGCTCGTGCGCGACACGCCCTTTGGCCGCGCGTGGTTCGGACTCAACGAACTCGCCGGTTGGATGACCTTGCTGCAAGCGGCGTTGAGTGCGGCGTGCCTA
>JABFSD010001047.1 GCA_013140935.1 Acidobacteriota bacterium | reverse complement strand
CTTTCGTGCCTAGATGTTGTAGCGTCAGTTCTTCAAAGCGCCGCTGTAAGCGCGGCTCCAATTCCGGTAAATTGATTGCATACAATCAATTATGACCTATTCCGCCACTTGTGTAGAAACTAATGCTGCCGAGCTTGCGTTGCATTGATGTGTTTACCTTGCGAGTTCAGAGGCGCATTCGGCAGGCGTCTGGTTGCCTCAATCGGTCGCATGAGCATGCGACGCAAGCTCGGCAGCTTGCGCCACCTTGCGTACGAGTTCTTCTTTGATGATGTGTCCATCACGCAAGCGCAGGATGCGGTCACAATGGCGCGCGGCTTCTTCGTTGTGCGTCACCATCAAAATGGTGGTGTTGAATTCGCGGTGCAAGTCATCCAGCAAGCTGAGAATCTCTTCACCCGTTTTGCTGTCTAGGTTGCCGGTGGGTTCGTCGGCCAACAGAATCGGCGGCTCGAAAATCAACGCGCGCGCGATGGCGACGCGCTGGCGTTCGCCGCCTGACAATTGATCGGGACGATGCGTAGCGCGTTCACCCAGACCTACGCGATTGAGCATTTTCAGCGCACGCGCTTCGGCTTCGCGCTTGGCGGTGTTTTGCAAACGCAGCGGCAGCGATACGTTTTCGACGGCGGTCAGCGTAGCCAGCAAATTGAACGTCTGAAAAATCATCCCGACCTTTTCACGCCGCAAGCGCGTGCGCCGGTCGTCATCGAGCGCGGCAATGTCGGTTCCGTCAATCAAGACTTCGCCGCTCGAAGGGTCGTCCAAGCCACAAATCAAATTCAACATCGTAGACTTGCCCGAACCCGAAGGCCCCATCACGGCTACGCGCTCGCCGCGCGTGATGTGCAGCGTAACGGTTTGCAAGGCCGCCACCTTGCCGTCGCCGTAAACGCGCGACACGTTATTTAATCGAATCATTCAACTTTCTTCTCCTGCTTCAATGTCCGCAATCGCATCCGCATCCATCGCAACATCCGGCACAACACCCGTCGCAGCAATTGCAGTGGCACGAATCGCATTCGCAACAACAATCACAACAGTCACAATCTGGGCAATCGCACTGGCAATTATCTTTGCACTGCTGACTACAACTCTGCTTTTGCTGCGCCTGACGTTGCTTTTTTTGCGGGTCATCGTTCAAGCCCAGCGTAACCAACGCCAACACAGCCCCCGGCAACGCACCGAGAAACATCAGGTTGGTGGCTAACCCAAAGCCATCGCGCCACGAACGCACGCGCCCAATCCAATCAGGCAAAAACAGCGCACCGATCAATACGGCTAAATATGCGAGAGGGGCGAACGCTCTTTCCCACCAGGCACAATCAAGTTGCGCAGGTTGCTGCCGCAACTCACGCATCACGACTTGAGCACGTTCCCAACGCGCACGAGGCAAAACGGCGAAAGCCCGCTGGCAGCTTGCGCGCGACGCTTCGCGTTCAATCGTTGTGTTCAACGCGCACGACAAGTTTAAGCGCAGCCGTTCGACATAACCCGCAGCCACAGTCGTAGGCAGAGGCAACGCACGCATCTGTGCAACGACCTGCGCGAAGAGCGACAACATCTCAGTGGTCGCTTGCTGGCGTTCACCCGTTTGCAACCTATCAGACTGCCAACCGAAAGCCGCACGCAACGCATTGAATTGCCCGGCGCGCACATCTGCTTCGTAATCTGCCAACGCATCCAACCAATAGGTCAGTTCGCCAAACGTAAAACCCAATTGCGCGACTTGGTCTTCTAATTCGACTCTGCCAATCAATCGCACGCCGCAACGAAAGAAACTCGCCGTGATCGCCGCCGTAGGTTCCGCCAGCCACGACATCGCTGCTTCACCGCGACGCACCGTAGCTTCGCGTTCGCGTTGCCACGCTGCCAGTCGTTCCAGTTCAGCCACCGGAAAGCCCCACGCTACCAGCCGCGCCACCGCTTGCTCGAACGATTCGCACAAAACGCGCTGCGCCGTTCGCCACCGCATGTCGGGCGCGTCGTCCAAATGATCGCGCAACTTGGCTTGCGTCAACGCCACGTTGGCCGAAGCTGTGAACTGCAACACGAGCGGAACTTCTGTTTCATTCGACGGCAACGATAAACAATTCAAAGACCGATAGGCCGTTGCCCATTCGTGTTGTGGCTCGTTCGACAAAGCCGATAACAACTCGGCCAGAAAGACTACGTCGTAATTGAGCAGGAAGCGCGTGCGCTGTCCGTAAAGCCCTCCCAGACTTTTGCAAACGCCGCAATAAAGTTGGCGGTGCGTCTCGCGCGCTTCCGGCGACTGGCTGCAAGATTGCGCTTTCATCAAGCCGAACATAAAGGCTTGCTCTCCCTCAACTCCACGCGCGCAATCTCGCGGCACTAGAGATCACACTTCGTCAAACATCGGCCTACAGATTCGCCAAAATGAAATCCAGCATCTTCTCGCGCATATGCCGCACGAGACGCGGATCGGCGACGCCGTGGCGCGACTTGGGATAGAGCATCAGTTCAAATTGCTTGTTCGCCTTCTGCAATTCGTAAATGAACTGCATCGAGTTTTGCATGTGTACGTTGTCATCAATCGTGCCGTGAATCAGCAGCAGCTTGCCGGACAGGTTTTTCGCGGCCTTGATGACGGAGCTTTTCTCGTAGCCTTCGCCGTTGTTTTGCGGCGTCGCCATATAACGTTCGGTGTAAACCGTGTCGTAAAGATGCCAGTCCGTCACCGGCGCGCCGCAGACGCCAACCTTGAAGCTGGTCGAATGGGTCAGCGCGTAAGCCGTCATATAGCCGCCATAGCTCCAGCCGTTGATGCCGATGCGTCCGCCGTCAACGTAAGTTTGCGATTTCAAATAAGTGATGCCGTCTTCGATGTCGCGTAACTCAAGCTCACCCAGATTGCGATAAGCCGCCCAGGTAGATTCAGCGCCTTTGCCGCTCGCCGAACGGTTGTCGCAGATCCACACGATGTAACCTTTCTGCGCCAGCAATTGATGCCAGCCGTTGCCCATCGCATTGCCGAACGCATTGCGCACTTGCGGCGCGTGCGGCCCGCCATAAGTGTGAATAAAGACCGGGTATTTTTTCTGCGGATTGAAATCTATCGGCTTGAGCATTAACGCTTCCATCTCGAAACCGTCGCGCGTCTTGACCGTGAGCAATTCGGGCTTGCTGAGTTTGTATTGCGACAACGCCGCGACTTTGGTTTCGTCAATCACGCGCACGACCTTGCCGTCGGCACTGTGCAGCCGCGTTTGCGTAGGTGTCCACGCATCGCTCCACGCATCAACGTAATGCTTGAACGTAGGATCGAAGCTCGCTGTATGCGTACCGGCTGGTTCGCTCAATCTTAGCAAGCCCGTGCCGTCGAGTTTGATTTTGTATACGTCTAAACCGATGTGGCTGCGTTCCGTACCGGAAAAATAAACCGTGCCGTCATCTTCGCCATGCAGCGTGCGCGCTTCCCACTTGCCCGACGTGACCGTATGCAACAGCCTGCCGTCCGCCGCGAAATGATAAATGTGTTCCCAGCCCGTGCGTTCGCTCTGCCAGAGAAACGTGCCGTCCTTTAACCAATGCGGCAAATCCGTTCCGTGCGTATCAACCCATGCTTTGGTCTGTTCGCGGAAAAGCGTTTGCACTGCCCCCGTTTTGGGATCAGCCGCGTTTACATCCATCCAGGTTTGCTCGCGGTTGCTGATGTGAAAGATGACGCGCGAACCGTCGGGCTTCCAGCCTACGCGCGGAATGAGCGGCTCGCTGTTTTGATACTTGAACGTATCCACCCACGTCGTCGCGCCGCCTGCGGCATTGACGACCCCGAGGCGCGCCGTGGGATTGGGCATGCCTGACTTCGGATAATCATAAGTTTCAAGGTTTTGCTGATTGGGAATGTGGTCAACGACGGTGAAATCTTTGACGGGCGATTCGTCGAGTTGCAGATAAGCAATGCGCGTCGAATCGGGACTCCACCAATAAGCGCCGAAACCGCCGCGTCCATAAAGCTCTTCCTGATAAACCCAATCGAGCCGTCCGTTGAAAAGCCGCGCGTTGCCGTCGTTCGTCAGTTGCCATTCACGAGCGCGCGCGACATCAGCGACGTAAAGGTTGAAGCTGCGCACGAAGCTGACCATGCGTCCATCGGGGCTGAACTGCTCGCCGACTTCTTCGTCAGCCGTATTGGTCAGACGCACTGCCGTGTCGCTGCCGAATTCATAATAGAAAAGGTCGTTCGCGTGATTGGCGAGGCCTGCGGTATTTGTGGTGTTGCGTTGCGCGGCGACGGCTTGCGCAAGCTGCTGTGCGTCTTGCGCAGTGAGTCCGGGCAGTTTGGCAAACGCGGCAGCGGCTTTGGCCGTGTCGTAAAGCGGCTCGCTCGCGCCGGTCAGCGCATTGACTTTCGACACTTGTCCGCCGCGTCCGCCCGGCCCCCCACGACGTTGCACGTAATGTTGTGCATCCAGCCATTGCACGCCGCGCGCCGCCCCTCCGCCTGGACCGTCGCCTAAATTGATGGCGTTCGCGCCATACAAATCATCCAGCGTAAACAACTTGTCTTGCGCCGTGACAGAACAACACAGCGCGAACAGCAAACCGCCGAGCAAACGAATCCGAAGCATTGCGATCTCCTTGAAAGGTCAAAATGTGATGAGTGAAATGAGGCCGTAGTGTAGAGAAACCAGCCAGAAAGACCAAACGGCGGCGCGGGTAAGAAACCGGAGTTTGCGATTGACAATCCAGAACTCAGTACGCATCATCCGCACTCTTTTGACTGCCTACTTTTTTCAGCTTGTTCCAGGCTGGCTCACGGTGATGATGAACGGTGACAAGAGCAAATCCACGATGCAAGAAAGTATTACCCTAACCCAGACCCTGACGAATCTGGCGGAACTCGACCGCTATAACTATTGGCTTTACGAGCAAATCGCCGAAGCCGTCGGGCAGCGTGTGCTGGAAGTCGGATCGGGCACGGGTAACATCACGCAATTCCTCGTTACCAGTGGACGTACGGTTGCCGCCACCGATGTCGTACCCAACTATCGCCGCATCCTCGAAGAAGCCTTTGCCCGGCAACTCAATGTAACCGTAGGCGAATTCAATCTCGATAAAGCCGCGCCCGATGAATACACGCAAGGCGGCTTCGACACGGTGGTTTGCCTGAACGTGCTGGAACACATCGAAAACGATCTTTTCGCTTTGCAACAAATGCGCAAGGCGCTCACGGTCGGCGGCAAGCTGGCGTTGCTCGTGCCTTCGCATCAATTTCTTTACGGCGAATTCGACCGCGCGGTTGGACACTTCCGCCGTTATGACCGCAAAGGTTTGCACAAGCTGTTAGAGCGTGCGGGCTTTGTGGTGCGGCAAACCAAATTTTTCAGCATGGCGGCGATGCTGCCGTGGTTCATCAACGGGCGCGTATTGAAACGCGATTACCTCCCGCCAAATCAAGCCGATCTCGCCAACCGGCTGGTGCCGTTGCTAAAGCTCGAAAAGCTCATCGGCCCGCCGTGCGGCATCTCGCTGATCGCAATCGCCGAAAAACCATAACCCGAAGTGCTGAGTGTGAGTCTTGAGTGATTTGCTCTCACTCGGCACTCATTACTCAGGACTTTGAATTATGCGTTGGTCAAACTTTTTCATTCCTACACTCCGCGAAGAACCCGCTGATGCTGAAGTCATCAGCCACAAGCTGTTGTTGCGCGCCGGATTCGTGCGCCAACTCGGCGCAGGGATTTATTCTTACCTGCCGCTCGCGCAACGTTCCGTACTCAAAATTTGCGAAATCATTCGCCAGGAGATGAGCGCCATCGGCGGACAGGAATTCTTTCTGCCTGCGCTTCATCCGGCTGAAATCTGGCAGGAATCAGGCCGCTGGACGGTGATGGGCGACAATATGTTTCGCCTCAAAGACCGCAAGGGCAGCGACTATTGCCTCGGCATGACGCACGAAGAAATCTTCACCGATCTCGCGCGCCGTGAGTTGCGCTCTTATAAACAACTGCCGCAAGTCTGGTATCAAATTCAAACCAAATTCCGCGACGAACCGCGTCCCAAGTCGGGCTTGCTGCGCGTGCGGCAATTCACGATGAAGGACGCTTATACCTTCGACATTGATTTCGCCGGACTCGACAAGTCTTTCGACGATCAACGCGCAGCCTATTGCAAAGTCTATTCACGCTGCGGTTTGGATTTCGTTATCGTAGACGCAGACACCGGCGCGATGGGCGGTTCGGCATCGAACGAATTCATGGTTTATACCAACGCGGGCGAAGACCTCGTGGCGAGTTGCGCGGCTTGTGGATATGCGGCGAATACTGAAAAGGCTACGTCGCGCATTCCTGCTGTTGACGATGGAAGCGAAGCCTTGGTGATCGAAAAGTTCCCTACGCCCGGCGTGCGTACGATTGACGATCTCGTGACGTTTGAAGGTGGTGCGGCTGCGAATAAACAAATCAAGACGCTGGTTTATGTCGCCGTCGCCGAGAACGCGAAAGGCGAAGCGCAAACCACTCCGTTTCTCGCGTTGCTGCGCGGCGATCATCCGCTGAGTGATGCCAAGGTTTTGAACGCCGCCGCGAAGCTCTGCAATAAAGAAGGCTTCGAGGTCAGCGCCGTTCGTCCCGCGCATCCCGAAGAAATCCACGATTTGATGAACGCACACGCGGGCAGTCTCGGCGCGGTCAGCGCGGCGCTGAAAAACGCCAAGCTGTTTATCATCGCCGACGAAGCCTTGCGCGGACGATTCAATATGACGACCGGCGCGAACGACGACGATCATCACTTCCGCAATGTTTCGATTGAGCGCGACATCAAGGTGACGGCATGGGCTGAATTGCGCACCGTGGCGGAAGGCGAAGGCTGTCCGAATTGCGAAGCCAATCTGCGGCTGGGCAAAGCTCTCGAAGTCGGCCACATCTTCAAGCTGGGATTGAAATACAGCAAAGCGTTGAACGCCACCGTGCTGAATGCCGACGGCAAGCCTACGCCGCTGGTGATGGGCAGTTATGGCATCGGCGTCGAACGCATTCTCGCCGCCGCCATCGAATTGCATCACGACGAAGCGGGCATCCAATTCCCCATCACCATCGCGCCGTTTCAAATCGTCGTGACGCCGCTCAACGTCAAAGACGCTGAACTCAAAGCAGCAGGCGAAAGCATTTATAGCGAGTTGCTCAAGGCCGGCGTAGACGTGCTTTATGACGACCGCGACGAACGACCGGGCGTGAAATTGAATGACGCCGATTTGGTCGGCTTCCCTTTCCAGATTCGCATCGGTGCGAAAAAATTCAAGGAAGGCAAAGCCGAGTTTTATGATCGCGTAACGCGGCAATCAGAGGACGTGCCGTTGAGTGAAATCGTCGCATTGGCTGCAGCCCGCATTCAGCAGGCGATGCAATCGCTCAATCAAGCGGGCTAGACCGCGCACCTCAAATCGTAAATCGGCGGGAAGGTAAGCTGACACGATGCTGGCCTTCCCTTTTCATTTGGCCGCGACCTGTCATGGCTTTCCCTTTCAAACTCGTAGGCAATCGCTTGTGGCAAGGCCTGATCGTTTTGCTTATGGTTTCGGCGCTGAGTTTTGCGTTGTTGGCGACCGCCGGTGGCGATGCCCTGACGGCGTTGCAGCAAAACCCGCAAGTGTCGGAAGAGACGCTCAACCGCTTGCGTCAGGTTTACGGCTTCGATCAACCGCTGGTGGTGCGTTATGCGCGCTGGCTGGCGGGTGCCGCGCGGGGGCAGTTGGGCGATTCGATTTATTATCAGCGTCCGGTGGCCGAAGTGATCTGGCCGCGTTGGTGGCGCACGTTTAGCGTGGCCGCGCTGGCGTTTGGCTTGGCTGGTCCGTTGGCCTTGTGGTTGGGCCTGACTGCCGCGCAACACGCTAATCGTTGGCCCCATCGCTGGTTAGATCGTGGGTGCGATGCGGTTGTCTTGTTGGGAGCTTCGACGCCGCGCTTGCTGTTGGCACTGGCAGCGTTGGCCTGGATGACGCAGGCAACGCCTCACAGCGCAACGTCGTCATCGCGTACTTATGCGGTTTGGCTGTCGGCTTTGGTGTTGAGCGTTCCGCTATTCGCCTTGTTGCTGGCGCAAACGCGCGAATGTCTGGCCGCGATGCAAACGCAAGATCACGTGCGCGTAGCGCGCGCGAAAGGATTGCCCGAACGCAGCGTATGGTTTCGTCACGTATTGCGTCCGGCGCTCAATCCGTTGATTTCTGTGTTTGGATTCAGTCTGGGCGGCGTGCTGAGCGGTTCGGCCGTCGTGGAGCAAGTGCTGGACTCGCCCGGCATCGGACAACTGAGCGTCATTGCCGTGCAAAGCCGCGACGTGCCGCTGATGTTAGGCGTAGTGTTGGTCGCTGCCACAGCGGTCTTGCTGAGCAATTTGCTGGCGGATTTATTGTTGCGCTGGAACGATCCGCGCTTACGGGATGAAGAAGTTCGATGAGCAAACGGTGAGCGGTCAGCCCGAGCCTGCGCGCGTAATCATCGCGCGGCGCAACCCCTCATTCATCATCGGACTGAGCCTCGTCGGCATCTTTTATTTGATGGCCCTGTGCGCAGACTTTCTGGCTCCTTACGATTATCGCGCGCAATCACGACGCGAACCGCTGGCTCCTCCGGCGGCGCTGCACCTTTGCGGGCTGCGGCCTTGCCTATACGCTCAGCGACTCGTTGATCCCTTAGACCGCCGCTATGCCGTTGATGCCCGGCAAAGTTATCCGCTCAGCTTTTTCACTCGCGGTTATGCTTATCGTTTTTTGGGAATCATCCCCGCGAACCTGCACCTGTTTGGCATGGCGGACTCAAACGCTCTACAGATTCATTTGCTGGGCACAGATCAATTGGGACGTGACCGGTGGGCGCGTCTCTTGATCGCGGCGCGCTTTTCGTTATTGGTGGGGCCGTTGGCTACGTTGTTGGCGAGCTTCTTGGGCGTATTGATCGGCTGTTTCGCGGGTTATGCCGGAAGCCGAATTGATGCGGTGCTGATGCGCGGGGCGGATGTGATGTTGGCCTTGCCTACGTTGCTGTTGGCGCTGGCGGCGCGCGCAGCCTTTCCGCCGGAATTGCCGCCGCAACGCGCGGCCCTGTTGCTCATCACGATTTTTGTCGCTCTCGGTTGGGCTGAGATCGCGCGCCTCACACGTGGATTGGTGTGGGAA
>JABFSD010000563.1 GCA_013140935.1 Acidobacteriota bacterium | reverse complement strand
CCTTGCGGACTCCACAGTCTCATCCAGCCCGTGCGGCCTTGACCGATCACGCCATTAAACGTTCCGGTCACGCGCGGGAAGGTGTTCGACAGAATGCCCGATACTTGGCAGTTGCCGCCCAATTGGAACGACACACCGGCTTCCGCATCGTCATACAGGATACCGAACAATACACCCGTCGTGTTCGCGCCGGACACCAACGAACCGCCGACGCGGTTGACGATTAGCATCGTCGAGTTGCCGTCCAGATTGCTACCGATGCTCGACGCCGCCAACGTGCGCGGGGTACGGTTGTACTCCACCCCGTTAAATGCAACGGTTGCTTCAGTCGTGTTGCCATCGCAACCAGCCGCAGCACCAGCCGTGATCTTCGCGAAGGCTTCCGCTCCCAGATTGGCCGTGTGACCGCTCGAGAACTTCACGTATTCATCTCCGATGAGATGGTTGAAGGTCACCGGGCAACCCTGCGCATTCGTCGCAATCGCTACGAGGTAGCCGGTGATGCCGGGGTCAATGTCAGACGCCAAAAAGCTCGCCGTCTGATTGGGCGTCAAGCAAATGTAGCTATCCGCCACCGAGCAGCCCGACGCCACAAAAAACAAGTGGACGGCGGCTGCCGAAGTGGAACTAGTGTTGGTAATGTTGAGACGCGCGTTTTGAGCATTGCTGCCCGACGCGGAAGACGTGTAGATGTTGTAAAACAAAATCGAGCCCGCCTTCTGATCGCTGACTTCCGAACTCGGCGGATAAACCAAGCCCGGATCCGCTGCCATCGCTGCCACCGACATCAGTGCCAGCGCGAACAGCGACAAAATCACTTGTGTGAGTTTGCGTGAGGTTCGCATTGTTGAGTTTCTCCTATTCATAATTTTGTTCGCTTCCCCTAACGTTCCTCCTTGCATCGCACCGAAACGCCATCAATAAAGAAGGTCTACCCAGTACGCATGCAAATGTTACAGATGTTACAGAACAGAAGGGTAAAAAGGTGTTGACGATTGAAACCTAAATCAGCAAACAGCAACCCAGCTATTAGGCATGCTTCAGGTTTCGGCGAATTAAAACAAAATCCCAGTGAGTTATTGAGATTAGCCCTCGTGGACAAAAACCAAACGGCTAGACGTAACTGAAGCCCAGCGTTCGCTCGTTAAAATAATGAGCGCGAGCCCTTATTTCGAAGTTAATGAATAGTTCGCAAGTTTCTTGTTTGATAGAGGGACAGTGGCAGGCCTTCTATCGTAAACCGGAAGTGAGAGGAAGGCCCTTCACGGCTGGGTTTATAGCACGGGATAACGAGGCAGGCAATAGGCGAGAGCCAAAATCTGATTTTTAGTGCATTAATTATCTCGACAAAATCACATTCCCATCAAAGTAAGGAATGCTTATAACCAGCGGTATTCAAACGAGATTTACGGGAGGCGGTGCGATTGAGCAGGTGTTCGATCACCAAGCCCGTCGCGCGTTCCGCCGTCAGTTGCGGCAGCGGGAGTACGGCGCGCAGCAGTTCCCGTACGTTCGCCACCGAGAGCGGCGGCAGTTCGGCGGTCGGTACGCCCAGCGCCGCGCCCAGCGTAGCCGGGTGCGGGTGGCGCGTTTGCCAGTCCAGCCGCGTTTCCGCGACGAACCATTGCGCGAGGATCGTCAGCGCCAGTTGGTGTTCCCACGCCGGATAGCGTTGCGCGCGCAACTCGTCCCAACCCAGGTCAGTTTTCGCATCGCGGTTCGCGCATTCGATGAACACGCGCGGGCATTTGGCCCACGCCAAGTCGGACAACGCCGTTTCGGCGGGCGCGTTCGAGCGCGCGTAATAAATCTTGCCTGCCGTGTCGCGGCGCAGCACCAGCCATTCGGCACGGGTCGTCGTTTGCCCCGGTTCGAGCGTCCACACGCGGCGCGCGTGGAATTCATCGTGCAGCTTGCCGCGTTCGGTGTTACGCACTTCGAGGCGCTCCCAGGTCGTATCTTTCAACGCCGCCACGACGCGCGCTTCACAGGGCTTTTCCGCACTGACGACGCGCGGCAAAACGGCGCGGCGACCTTTATTCACAGCCTTTTCCGGCACCGCGATGCGCGGCTCGGTCAGATACACCAGCGTATCCACCGGCACGTCAAAACAGTACTGCAAACCGGCTTCGTCGGACTGGCGGCGCAACCAGCCGCTGCGTCCATAAAACGTATCGCCGCACAGCCACTCGAACGGCAAGCCTTCGGCGTTAACGCGCTCGATCATTTGCCAGCCCAGTTCGATTTTGGTCTGAAAGCGGCGGTCCGGCGGAATCGCCAAGCGCTTACGTTCTTTGGCGCGGTCGTGTTGGAACCAGACTTCTGGGATGAACAATTCGCCATCCACCCAGGTCCACCAGCCGTCGTTGGCGTAGGCCAAAAACGTCCCGACCTGACTCATTTCAATCTTGCCCAAACGCCCGTTGTACTGCCGCCCCGCGCCCGCCGTACGCGCCGCAGCCTTCTCGTCCGCACTCTGGTCGAGGATCAGTACGCTGCGCGTTTGGCAACGCGGCAGCGCAGCAATCTCGCTGCGAATGGTTTGCAACACCTCCTGCGCCTCCCACGGCGAATGCGACATGAAATGCTGAACATTTTGTGGCGCCGCCCCTGCGGTACGCGCGACATTGGTAAAATTGCGTTCGTTTTCCATGCGCAACAACCCGCTCAACACATCCAGCGCGTACTCGCTCGTATCCCGCGTCGCGGTCGTAAAACAATCGGCCAAGCGTTCCCAAAACGCCTGCAAGCGACCCCCCAACAATTTGATCTCCGCCAGCGGCAAGCCCCACGCGACGGGATCCCATACTTTCTGCGCAGCTTTCGTCTCGGTTTTCTGGTTCATCAACCAGACGTGACTAACTGCGCTTTTTCTATCAACGACTTA
>JABFSD010000810.1 GCA_013140935.1 Acidobacteriota bacterium | reverse complement strand
GTCGAGACGTGATGACTGACCACAAATGTGTCTAACAACACTTTCCAACCGGCGCGCTCGGCCCAATGGCCTAACACGAAATCATCAGCCAGATAATCGCGCATCGCCTGAAAACCGCCGATGTCAGCCAGGCATTGCTTGCGAATCGCCATCGAAGGACCGAGCGCGAATTTCATGCCTTCCAGTTTCTCTGCCACGATCACGCCCGCCATAAATTCAGTAGACATGCCCAGCGCTTCGAGCTTCGCCCAAAATTCGTTGCGGGCGACGCCACGATAGAGGTGAGTGATGGCTCCGACCTGCGGATCGGAAAAAGCCCACGCTACCGCGCGTAAATAATCGGCGGCGACTTCGGTGTCACTATCGGTAATCACGAATAAATCGTAACTCGCCGCCGCCGCCATTTGCTCCATGCTATAGACCTTGGCATTGGCGTAAGGCGGTTCGCCCGTGAATAACAACTGCACTGGAATTTGCGGATAACTTTTTCGCAAACGTTGGACGATGGCGACGGCGGGGTCGGCGGCAGTGCGCACCGCGAATATAATTTCATAGCGCGGATAGTCTTGAATAAAAAAGCTCGTGAGGTATTTTTCAAGTTCCGTTTCAGCGCCGTGCAATGGCTTGAATAAAGTAATGTGCGGATAGGATGAAAGCTCAGAACGAGTGGGGCTTTGTTTGCGGCGCTGAAATTGCCACACGCAATAAATCGCCAGGCCTTGATAAACAAATGCGCCGACGGCCAGCACGAGCAAGAGACCGAAGGCGGCGATCATTCAAGCTCTCCTAAGGGGCGCGAATTCGGCAGCGGTTGGTTGGTCAACAACCACTTCCCTCCGCTGGCTTGCACTTGGTGCAATTGCTCACTACTGACTAACTTGCGAATTCGTGGTAACTCAGACTGAGTGGTCGTCAGGTAATATCGCTCATTGCTGCGCCAGCGCAGCGGAAATTCGTCGTCCGTTAAAAATACTGCCGGAGCGTTCGGCGCATAAGAGCCGTATTCGAGATTCATTTTCCGCCCGTTGAGCAATAAAGCACGACGATTCGCGTAAAAGAAAACCGAAGAAAAAGAATAATATTGATCGTCTACGATTAATTGACCGGGCGGCGCGGCGTTGAGAGCTTCGGCCAAGGGGCGCGAACCGAAATAAGGATTCAACGTAATCATAGCCAGTCGCGCGGCGTTGAATAACACCAGCATCATAAGCGTGAAACCCAACACCGCAAACCGCGCGCGCCCCCAAAAAGCCGCAGTAGCGCCTAAAACAAAGGCGCAGGCGGCGATCACTAAAGGCATTCGCAACCATGCCATTGACTGAAAGGTCAGGTCATTCGCTTTGCCTAGTGAAAGTGTCGAAACCTGATTGTGCATTGCGCTGGCAATATCTCCTGAGACAGGAATTTCACGCACCATCCACAAAATTACGCAACAGGCAATCGCAGCGCATCCGGCAATGATGCCGGTTAAATAACTCGGCCAGCAGTTTTTTTCGTAAGTGGCATAAATTGCATTGCCCAGTAACAAAGCCAGCGCCGGGTAACAAGGCATCGAATAATATTCCTGCGTAGTCGAGAACGTAAAAAACAACAGAGTAAAACTAATCCAGCACAGGCAAAATAATCTGGCTCGACCAGCGCGAGTAACCGGAGAAAAACCCAGCCGCGCGATCAAAGGAAAATAAAGGCTCCACGGAAAGAGCCACAGCAGGTGATAAAGCCAAAACGCCAGCCGGGGCACGGTGTTGTAATCACGCGGATGGCGCAAATTCAGATAACGAAACAGGTGTTCGTTCAAAAAAAAGAACCAGAAAAATCCGTGATACTTCCCCGGTTCGCTGCGCATGGTGAAATCGAAATAAGGCGGATTGCGCAACGTCGCCAGCGTCAGCCACGGCAAACATACGGCGAGTAAGACCAAGAGCGTGAGCCAAAGCTGACTGCGCCACCATAACTGCCCGTTAAATAGTTGGCGCGTGAGCAATAAATAACTTAGCGCCGCTCCGACCGGAAAGACCCAGGCGACCAAGCCTTTCAATAAAAATCCTGCACCCAGCGCCAGCCCTAACATTGCCGCCCATCGTTTTAGGTTCGTAGCTTCGGGTTCCAGTAGGCGCAACATCGCCAGCATCGCCAGTGTCGTCGTCAAGGTAAGCACGACGTCGGGAATCAAGATGCGGGTAAAAAGAAATAAACCTACGCACGTAGCCATTACCACGCCTGCCATTACGCCAACTTGTTCGGAAGGCTCACCCCGAAAGGCCCATCGCCCCAAATAACCAACCAGCCAACACAGCGCGACCGAAGCCAGTGCAATAGGAAGGCGCGCCGCCCAGTCGCTTACGCCAAAAATTAAATACGAGACGGCAATCATCCAAAAACGCAGGGCCGGTTTTTCGAAGTAAGCGATGCCGTTCAAACGCGGAGTTACCCAATCGCCGGATTCCAACATAGTGCGGGCGATTTGCGCGGTGACGCTGTCTACGTCATCCATGAGTGCGGGTGGGCTGGCGATGGTGACAAAAGCCAGCATCAGCGTGGCGAAAAATAATAACTGCCAGGTAACAAAAGGCGGTCGGTTCATACTGCGAATCATACAGCGGCAACTTAACAGGTTGCCATACCCAAAAAAATGAAGGCAGCGTGAGGGATGCGCACGCTGCCTTCGGGGAAAAGCAAGTAACTCAAATCAGAAGCTAGGGTTTCTTGCCGTATTTCTTGAGGTGTTCTTCGGTGGCGCTGCCCTGCCAGTCTTCGCGGCGGATGCGCCCTTTGAAAAATTCGAGTTGCTCGTCCACCCAATCAATGTCGGATTCTTTCCAACTCGCCACTTGCTTAAAGTAATAAATGCCGAGTTTGTGCAGCATTTTTTCCAGCACGGGGCCTACGC
>JABFSD010001132.1 GCA_013140935.1 Acidobacteriota bacterium | reverse complement strand
GTGTTGATTGCCGGGCGCGTACTGAACAGGATGTTTGGCGGATCGTTCTTGAGTTGATGCCCCGCGCTCGTCTGCCGGTTTTGCGCAATCGCCAACTCGGCCAATAGACGATCCAGCGCGATCACTTGCCCGGCGCGCGGCGCTTGCGTTTGCAACGCGCTTTGATAAACGGCGGCGCGTTCGGGGCTGGCGGGGAAACTGGCTTTGGTGATGACGAAATCGGTCATCGTCACCAAGCGGTTGAGCTTGTCTATTTCAATGCGCGCGCTGAACCAGATCACGCCGTAAGCCGGTTGCTTGCTCGTCGCGGTGGTGACGGCGACGGCGGAGCGCGCTGCAAATTTATTGTCCTGCCATTGCTCAATCTGCGGTTGGTAAACGGCGAACGAAGTCGCGCCGCTCGTAAACGTGCGCGGCCAGCCTTTGTCGGTCAGCGTTGGGTTGCTCTGCGCCAAAACAGTTGTGGCGAACACGAGCAACGCCAATGCGAGTCGTGCTGAAATCAATTTCATAAGTTATCTCCTCTCCCGTTCGTAATCGAAGTTTTCGGTAATCAGTTGTAACGACTCTTTCGGATAGTTCACGACGGTGCGCGCCATGTAATTCGGCCCGGCCGGCAGTTCGTTGAAATCGCTCACGGCATTGACCGCATTGTTTTCATAAAACGTCGTGATCTCGACGCGGCGTTGCTTGCGCGTTTTGGCGTCGAGCCAGATCGTCATCGCGTCGCCGCGTTGCAACACGTTGCCGCCCTGCATCAGCACGACACCTTGATCGAGCTTGGCCGTGATGGTCGCGCTCGCCAGCCATGCCTGCATCCGGTCGGGCGGCAGTTGGCTGTAATGCTGCACCTGCGCGCGCAAGCCGTTGACCGTTTCGATGAACGCATCGCGTTTCTTTTCGGCGATGCGCCCGATGATCGGGCCTTTGGGCCCCTTCAGTATGGACGGCGGCGCGGTGCCGCCGATCTGGCTTTTCTGCAAATTACCCAGCGCGTCGTAACTCATCAGGAAGACTTGCGCGCTCTTGCTCTCGCCGTCCTTCCTGACTTCGTTGCGCGACTTCCAGGTATATTGCCGCAGCCCCTGCGCGTTATGTTGTTGCGCGCGCGCGAACATCTCTTTGAGTTGCGCCGGGTCTTGCGCCTGCGCCAGCACGGCGCTCAACAACAGCAGCGCAATGACGAGAATGTTTTGGTTGACCTTCATAAAAATCTCCCTCCTTCTGTTGGTTCATTCCTTTGTCCTGATTCCCTTGTCCGGCGACAAAGGAATCAGGACCGCGAAATCGCTATTTCTGTTTAGGCGGCAATTGCTGGAACATCTTTGCCAGCGCCTCATTGAGCGCCTTTTCGTTTTTCTCCTGCTTGCTGCTCATGGTTCCACTGGCCGTGCCGTGCCAGACGAATTTCTGCGCGCGCGGATCGCCGATGTCTACGTTGAGTTGACCGACCGGGATTTTGTCTACGTTGATCGTGCCCGTGCCCCAGCGCCAACCGCCGAAAGGGCCGCCGCCCCAGGCGTTGACCGACACCTGCTCATCGCGCGCCGCGTGGTAAACGACGATCAGGTCGGGCGCGCCCTCAGCCTTGCGCAAGCCCTTCAGCGCGAGTTGCGCTTCGATGCCCGCGACGATGCGTTGATGCACCATGGGATTGGGCGCATTCGTGCCTTTGCCCCAGACGTAAGTTTTGTATTGCGTGAAATCGGCGCTCTTGTCAGCGTCTACGCTCACCTTTTGCGCCAGCGCATTGCTGGCGATGAGCAATACCAAGCCGAAGCTGAACGTTAGCTTCCGCGTGATGGTTTTCATCCATTGAAGTCCTTGATAATTGATTTGCATGATTGTTTCCCTCCGTGTTGATAAAACCGTTGGCGCGCTGCCAACGGCGCTTATTTCTCCCGCGTGTCTTCGTTCCCGTCGTTGATGTGGAAAGAAGCCCAGACGATCAAGCCTGTACAGAAAGCTCCGAACAGTCCCATCGAAATAAAAATGATCCACTCCATAAGTTTTCCTTCGCCTGCATTTTCAGAAGTCCGCAGGACGGTTGGAGAGCCGTCCTGCGGTTGTTCAAGCGTCGCTCCCGACTGCCATCAGCCGCGCTTGTTTAATTGCGGCTGCGCTCCGGCGACGCCGCTGAGTAGCGCAAGCCTGAGGCCACACACGAAAAGAAATACGCAAAGTTATTCAAGTGATTGAAGCGGAAAGACAAAGAGTGGATTGGCCGGTGTCGAGCGCCGCCACGTGGCTGTGGGCTTTGCCCGAATGTGGGCGCGCGGCGGCGGCAGATGCCCGAATGCGGGCGCGATTGGCTGCAAGACAATGCTTCTCTCCACGAAGCAACACGAAGGAAGACACGAAGAAGAAGGCGCTCAACGTGGGACAGAGAAACTTTGAAACAACGACGTGCCTTTGCCTGACGAGTATTTGCCTTTCTTCGTGTCTTCTTTCGTGCGGCTTCGTGGACGAATTCTTTTCTAACTGGGACGCGCGATGCCCAGCTTCACCATGCGGTTTTGCAACGTAGTTCGTTTCAGTCCCAGACGCGCCGCCGCGCCCGTCGGCCCGCCTACGACCCAATTGGTTTCGCGCAAGGTGCGCAGGATGTGTTCGCGTTCGACGGCTTCGAGCGAAGCGGCATCGGTTGACGCGGGCGCTTCGGCCAACACGGGCGCGGCTTGTCCTACGACGGCAGCGGCGGCGGTTTTCAGCGGCGCTTGAATTTCGGGCAACGGGATGTTGAGTTCCGCGCCCTGGGTGAGAATCACGGCGCGTTCGATGATGTTTTCGAGTTCGCGGATGTTGCCCGGCCAGTGGTAACGCTGTAACGCGGCGATGGCTTCCGCTGGAATCGTTTTGATTTGTTTCTTCATTCGCGCGGCGAACTTGTTGGCG
>JABFSD010001084.1 GCA_013140935.1 Acidobacteriota bacterium | reverse complement strand
ACCGCGAACAGTGGGAAACCGTCCTGCAAAAATTGCAAACCGGCGAGATGCCGCCCAAAGGCCTGCCGCGTCCGCCCGCCGCTGAACTCAAAGCCGTCATCGAATGGTTGAAGCTCGCCTTTGAAAAAGCCGATGCCGAAATCAAACCCGACCCCGGTCGCGTCACGGCGCGGCGGTTGAATCGCGCTGAATATAACAACACGGTACGCGATTTGTTGGGCGTGACGTTTCGTCCAGCCGATGACTTTCCGCAAGATGATTCAGGTTACGGATTCGACAACATCGGCGACGTACTCTCGCTCTCGCCTGTCTTGATGGAAAAGTATTTGAATGCCGCCGAGCAAGTCGCACGCACAGCGGTCTTTGGTGCGCCGCCGCTGAAGCCGACCAATGTGCGATTGCGTACGACACGCGCTGAGCTCAAAGACCATTTCACGCCGCTGACTGATTACGACCTGACCGGCTTGAGCATGCCCAACGCCTGGCACGGCAAGCATGTCTTCCCGGTCGAAGCCGATTACAAATTCCACGTCTTTCTCGGCGGCGTCAGGCCGGCGGGTTCCGACCCCGTTAATCTCGCGCTGTGGATAGACCATCAACAGGTCAGCACGATCAATTTCGATCCGACGCAATTCGCCACGTTTGAAACCGACCGGCAGGGCTTTGGCGGCACGACGGCGGATTTCACTTATCGCGTCGCGGCGGGTGAACACGCCATCGCGGTTTCGTTTTTGAAAATGTATGAAGGCTTGCCCGCGAATTACGCCGGCCCTAATCCGTCGAGTCGTCCGGTTCCGCCGCCGCCGCCGTTTCGTCCGCCGCGCAAAGACCCTACGCCGGAGCGCATCGCCGAGGCGCGCGCGCTTTACGAAGCCAAATTGAAAGAGCGCATCGCCGTCAATCGTGCGACGATCAGCAACCTTGAAATCATTGGCCCGACGAATCAGGCGAAAGGCGCGGCGGCGGTTTCGTTGGGCAAGTGGCGAACCTGCGACGCGCAGACCACCGAATGCGCGCATCAGCTCATCGCGCAACTCGTACGGCGCGCTTATCGCCGCCCGGTGACGAACGCAGAAACCGACAGGCTTTTCAAACTGTTCGCGCTCGTGCGGCGAAGTGGCGATTCGTTTGAAGAAGCGCTCGTCCAAAGTTTTCAAGCCATACTCGTCTCGCCCCACTTTCTGTTTCGTATCGAACCTGACACGCAAACGGGGCAACGCCAACTCAACGACCACGAACTCGCCGCACGGTTGTCCTATTTTTTATGGAGCAGCATGCCCGATGAGCAGCTTTTCGCGTTGGCTGAACGCGGTGCTTTGCGCCAGCCTGAAACACTGAAACAACAAGTCAATCGCATGCTGCGCGACCTTAAGTCAGACGCGCTCGTAGAAAATTTCGGCGGCCAGTGGCTCGAATTGCGCAAGCTCGAATCAGTCAAGCCGGATAAAGATCGCTTCCCGTTTTTTGATGAATACCTGCGCACTTCGATGCAACGCGAGACCGAACTTTTCTTTGCGCACCTGTTGCGCGAAGACCGCAGCATCGTCGAATTTCTCACGGCGGATTACAGCTTCCTGAATGAAAAGCTTGCGCGCTTTTATCAAGTGCCGAACGTGAGCGGCCCAGAGTTTCGCCGCGTCTTATTGCCAGCCGTGTCGCAACGGGGCGGTTTGCTCACACAAGCCAGCGTGCTGACGGTTTCGTCATACGCCAACCGCACGTCGCCCGTGTTGCGCGGCAAATGGATTCTCGAAAACATTCTGAACGCGCCGCCTCCACCCGCGCCGCCCGGCGTACCCAATCTCGAAGACAACAAACTCGGCGCGTCGGCTTCGCTGCGGCAACAACTCGAAGCACATCGCGCGAACGCTACGTGCGCGGCCTGTCATTCGCGGATGGATCCGCTGGGTTTCGGCCTGGAAAACTTCGACGCCGTAGGCCAATGGCGCACGCGCGACGGCAAGTTCGAGATTGATTCGTCCGGTACGCTGCCGGACGGACGCGCCTTCAAAGGCGCACAGGAATTAAACCGTATCCTGCAAGCCGACCGTGATGCGTTCGCTACGGGGTTGAGTGAAAAACTTTTGACATACGCGCTCGGTCGCGGACTCGAACGCGCCGACAAACCCGTCGTCCGCAAGATCGCAAAAAACATAGCGGCGAATGATTACCGCTTCTCCAGTCTGGTGATGGAAATCGTCACCAGCCTGCCGTTTCAATATCGCAAAGGGTAGCGCGGACTTTAGTCGGCGACCCGTAGCGCGGACTTCAGTCGGCGCGAACCATTTCACAAGGAAACGCAATGTTCATCACACGCAAACACCTATCCCGTCGCACCTTCCTCAAAGGTTCATCTGCCGCCATCGCTTTACCGTTTCTTGACGCGATGACGCCCGCACTCGCACAAGCGAAAAAATCGCCCGTGCGATTGGCTTTCGTTTACGTACCCAACGGCATCGTGATGGAAGACTGGACGCCGAAAACGACAGGCGGCGATTACGCGCTGACACGCATTCTCAAACCGCTCGAATCGCTCAAGCAGGATATGTTCGTGTTGTCGGGCTTGGCCGATCACAACGGCAATGCGCTGGGCGACGGGCCGGGCGATCACGGACGCGCAGGGGCCAGCTATCTTTCCGGCGTACATTGCAAAAAGACTTCGGGCGCGGACATTCGCGCAGGAATCAGCGCCGATCAATTCGCAGCGGCGGCGTTAGGCCAACAGACGCGCTTTGCCTCGCTCGAACTCGGTTGCGAAGACTCACGCACCGTCGGCAATTGCGATTCGGGTTATAGCTGCGCTTATACCAATAGCATTTCGTGGCGCACGCCGACCACGCCCAATCCGCCCGAAGTCAATCCGCGCAGCGTATTCGAGCGACTATTCGGCACGGCGGA